>NZ_JASGBY010000024.1:0-73781 GCF_030053355.1 Pantoea sp. EA-12
GAGTATGCCAGGAGAGCCCGCAGGACGCGGGCGAAAGGTGGCGCTGGAACATGGATGTTCCATCGGCACCGGTCCGTTAAGGCAGACGAGTGAAGTGAAGGCACCGCGACAGCGGCGCGAGGACCGCCGGCCCCGGTGCGGCTCCAGACGGCGTTATCATCAGTCGCTTAACTGACAAGCATTACGCCCCTGCGCCCCATGCCATTCTTTAATCATGTTAACGATTCTGTGACCCGCCTCTAAAAAATTAAAGTTAAAACATTAACAACCGATAACTGATAGCGCTGACACCGGCGCTGCCATACCAGACCAATCACGCTGGCAAAGTATTTTCACTATATAAAACATCAACCTGATGCGGGCGGCACGCCTGCTTTTCCATTTTGAAAACAACACATTTTGGCATTACGGGGAGAACCAATGTTGAGCTTAAAGAATATGAAAGTGGGCGTCCGTTTAGGGATTGCCTTTGGTTTGGTTGTGGCACTGTTAGGCGTGGTCGGCGTGACGTCGATTATGAAAATCAACAACATCAAAAATGGCATCACCTCTATTGTGGAAGATCGCTATGTGAAGGTGCGCCTCGGTTTTGATGTGCGTGATGGCGTCAACGATCAGATCAAGTATCTGCGTGGCATGGTGATCGATACCCTGCGTCCAGAATATAACGTGCAACGCTATAAGCAGTTGGATGAAGCCACTGATCGCACCAACAGCGCGATGAAAAAGATCGAAGCGATTCAGGTGACGGAGATTGGTAAAAAGAAAATCGCCGGCCTACTGGCTGCCAGCCAGTTGTTCGAACAACAGAAGAATGAAGTGCTGGATCTGGTACGCGCTGGCAAGCTGGAAGAAGCCAGTACCTATGTACTGAAGAAAATCACCAGTACACAGAACGCCTACCTCGACAGTGCGGTCGCTTTTGCCAATTCCCAGTCTGACCAGTTACGTAACGAAGGTTCCGGCATTATTGATGATGGCTCCACCGCGATTGAAATCACCTTGATCTTCTCAGCCATCGCGATTGCCGCCTCGGTACTGCTTGGCTTTATGCTGACCCGTTCGATTGTACGCCCACTGAATGAAGCGGTAGAAATTGCCGGAAAAGTGGCAGCAGGCGATCTCAGCTCACACATTGAGGTCAGCGGGAAAGACGAAACCGCAGTATTGATGCAGGCACTGCAGGCGATGAATGACAATCTGTTGACCATTGTCTCCAATGTCCGCGCCGGTTCTGACACCATTGCTGTGGCTTCCAATCAGATTTCCAGCGGCAACATCGATCTCTCTTCCCGCACCGAGCAACAGGCCAGCTCACTGGAAGAGACCGCCTCGGCGATGGAGCAGATGACCGCCACCGTGAAGCACAATGCCGATAATGCGCGTGAAGCTAATCAGTTGGTCGCCACCACCTCAACTGTCGCGAAAGAAGGCGGCGTGGTGATGGAACAGGTGATTGAGAAGATGGAAGCTATTACCCTCTCCTCGAAGAAGATTGTCGACATCATCAGCGTGATCGATTCTATCGCCTTCCAGACCAACATTCTGTCACTAAATGCCGCAGTAGAAGCCGCGCGCGCGGGTGAACAAGGTCGTGGTTTTGCGGTGGTTGCCACCGAAGTGCGTAACCTGGCACAACGTTCAGCCTCCGCTGCGAAAGAGATCAAAGTATTGATTGAAGATTCCGTGGCGAAAGTGGATGAAGGTAGCCGTCTGGTGACGCATGCTGGCTCAACCATTGGCGAAGTGGTCAATAGCGTGAAAAGCGTGGCAGACATCATGAGTGAGATTACCATCGCCAGCAGCGAACAGAGCAGTGGTATCAGTGAGATCAATCTGGCGATTACCCAGATGGAAGCGGTGACGCAGCAGAACGCCGCGCTGGTGCAGGAAGCGTCTGCCGCTTCTCAGGCGTTGCAGGAACAGGCCGATCGTCTGGCGCAATCAATGAGTGTGTTTAAGACGGCAGCGGTGTAATTTTATTGTTGTCAGGTCGCCATCAATGGCGACCTGGCAACGGCAGTCATTTTTGTAGGGTGCGCATTGATGCGCACCTGGCCAACATGATTAGCTCATCAGCGAATACGCAATCGACGAAATCGCTAACAAACCAACAATCACCACAAAGACGTTACTGATCTTCCCGCTGTACTGACGCATTGCCGGAACTTTTTGAATGGCATACATCGGCATCAGGAACAGAATCATCGCAATGATCGGCCCGCCAAGGGTCTCAATCATGCCGAGAATACTCGGGTTCCAGGTCGCAACCAGCCAGGTTGTGAGCAACATAAAGCCCGTGGTAACACGGTTCAAACGCTGCGGCGTAACACTTTTGCCACGGCTACGCAGTGATTTCACCACAATGCCGTTGAAGCCTTCACGCGCGCCGAGGTAGTGTCCGAGGAACGATTTAGTGATGGCGACCATCGCGACAATCGGCCCCATCCAGGCAATCATCGGCACGTTAAAGTGGTTAGCCAGATAGGACAGAATGGTGATGTTCTGGTCCTTCGCTGCCTGCAAATCTGCCGGTGACAAGCTCAATACACAACTGAAGACAAAGAACATCACCGTCACCACCATCATCAGATGGGCGCTGGCAAGTATGCGCGAACATTTTTTCTCTGCACCTGCACCATACTCCTCACGCTTCGCCACCGCGAACGAGGAGATAATCGGTGAGTGGTTAAAGGAGAACACCATGACCGGAATCGCCAGCCACAGCGTCATCCAGATGCTGCTATCGCTGCGGTTGTGACTGAAAGAGAGGGTTTCCAGCGCTGCACCGTGCCAGTGTGGCACCAGATAAGCCGCCAGCAACATCAGCACCGCCACAAACGGGAACACCAGCACGCTCATCGCTTTGACGATCATCTGTTCGCCAAAACGTACCACCGTCATCATGCCGATGATCAAAATTAACGACAGCACAGCACGCGGTGGCGACACCATGCCGAGTTGATGCACGATAAAGCTGTCAACCGTGTTGGTTATCGCGACGCTGTACATCAACAGGATCGGGAAAATAGCGAAGAAATAGAGCAAGGTGATGATTTTCCCTGCGCCCACACCAAAGTGTTCTTCCACCACTTCCGTAATGTCTTCACCGGGATTCTTACCAGAGAGCACAAAACGCGCCAGTGCACGGTGTGCATAGAAAGTCATCGGGAACGCAAGGATGGTCATTAAAATCAGTGGAATTAATCCACCCGCGCCCGCATTGATTGGCAGGAATAATACGCCTGCACCAATAGCCGTGCCGTACAAGCCCAGCATCCACACCGTATCACTCTTGCGCCAGCCCGTTGCACTGACCTCAACCGTGCCTTGGGCAACGGTTTGTGAGTTGTCCATCTGTCTCTCCAGAATTTAATGCTTTATCAAAATGCAGCCGGAACGACAGCTGCCAAACATGCCAATAGTACGACCGCGCACATGCTACCCGTTTTTGCCTGATTAAGGTTGCTTCAACGCAAGACATCCATCACAAAGGCACCAAAAATGCGCGAAGTGGCGATTTAATAGACGTAAACGCACAAATCATGCACGCAATCGTTTGCATGGGCGCTATTTGACCTGAGAGCGGGAGAGAGTGCAAGAAGACAACGACGGTTAGCCGGTAGGGGTAAGCCTTGGTGCGCCCGAAAGCGACTAAGGGAGGACGGGCGGCGGCGGGCGGCCTAAAGGCCGCACCCTACAAAACTCAGGCGTGTAAGACGCCAGGAAAGGTGAAACTCCCCCGGTAACTCGCCTCTGGACCCATCATCGCTCCGCGTGTTCCAGAAGGAATAACAGCCGCAGACAATAGCAGAGAAGAATACCGGGGGAATTTCAAATCAGAATGCGCGCATCCTGTAGAGGGCATAAAGGAAATAGTACGCTGTGATAGTATTTAAATTCATAATCATGTACTTCAACTTTTCATTTTTATTGAGCAAAATAAAAATACCTTTTGAGTATTTACCTCGCTTGATTTCATTAATTTCCTGCGCGATATCGGCAGGTGAAAAAGATGAATGATACATCGCCGTCACGATTTGCATATCCAACGCCAGAACGCGTTTAGAAATGCCTTTAAGAAAATAATCGAGATCGCTGCCCTGATATTTTTCCACAATCGAGTCATATAACGCCGTCAGAAACTGCTTTCTGACTTTCAATTCGCTGTATTGCACCTTCCGCTTAGAGAGTGAACCCGCCACATCCTCATAGTGATAAGCGGCACCCGGCGTCACCAGGAAATTACTGATGCAGCTAAAAAACTTCAAATTAAATAGCAGATCCTCACTCATAGAGATTCCCTCCATGAAACGCAGATCATAATCACTCAGAATCTGGCGGCGATAACATTTGTTGTGCAAATAGCCAATGTTATCGCTCATTTCCAGTTCGCCAAGCACATAGGGAATATCCTCGTTGCTGAAAAACCCTGCTTGCGAAACTTTCCCTATCCGGTTGTCATTAAGGTTGCCGACCATCAAATCAACCGATTCCGCGGGCCACGCATCCAGATTCTGCTTGAAGATCATCAGGAAGTTATCATCTACCCAATCATCAGCATCCAGGAATAACACATACTCGCCACTCGCTTGCTGCAGCCCATTATTGCGTGCTGCACTCACTCCGGCATTGATTTGGTCAATCACCGTCACCTGGGAGTAAGATGAAAAACCGGCTAAGATTTGCTGGCTGGAATCCGTGCTGCCATCATTAACCACCACAATTTCATAATTGCTATAGGTCTGTTTAAGCACACTAAGCAACGTACGCTTTATGGTTTTTTGTGCGTTATAGACGGGAATGATAATACTAAATAGTGGTTTTTCATTCATGATAAACTCTCTTTACTGTCTGAGGTTTTGTAATTGATAAATAACAGCCATAACTTCCTGGGGTTGAAGAAAACCTGGTGAATACGCATAACGGGTTGCGCAGAAAAGAAATAATTAAGCAGCGAGAATGAGACGAATTCGGTTAATACCACACTCATTGCGGCACCGGTTAAACCGAAATAAGGCACCAATAAAACAGAAGATGCCAGGCAGATAATTAATACAGCAAAGGTCTTTTTGACTAAGAATCGATAGCCGTTGTACTTAATAATGAAGCGGTCCATCAAACTGCTGAGCACACCGCACATCGCACCCACGCTGAGCAATAACGTCGGCGCAACGGCATCGAGATAAGCTTCACCGTAGAAGTCGCGAATAAACCAACCCGAGAGTTGCCAGATCGCCATGATGACGACCGCCGACACTCCCAATACCAGCAGATGGAGTTTTTGCGCTTTGATAATCGATTGCTCATCATCGCGCTCAGCAAAGAATGCCGGGAAGAATGAGGCCAGCAGCGCATTCGGCAGAAACACCCACGCCGTTGACAGCGTCATCGCTACCGCAAAGATCCCGGCCTCTTTCACGCCGAGGAAATAAGAGACGCTGAGTTGATTGACGCGGGTGTAAATCGCAATCGCGATCACTGAGAACACCAGAGAAACGCCCGATGCCACCATGTAGCGTGAATACTTTTTGATATGGCGCAGCGCAGGAATCGGCACCTGGCGGTGATAGCGCAGGAAGATGGCCAGTTTGATGCTGAACGGCAGTAGCGTGGCGAGTACGATCGGTATCGCCAGGAATTGCGGATCCAGTTGGAACCAGGAAATAAAGAAACGCACCGTCAGGCTGATGGCGAGACCGATGACATTGGCGATCACGTTGAGCCGCGCATTCAGCATCGCCTCGTTGTAAATGTTCACGAGGTCGATCGATGAAAACAGACAGGCAATCGCCGCTGCACAGATAAACACCAGCGCTTCGCGACTCCACTCTTCGCCCATGATCACCATGCCGCTGATGGCTAAGCCGCAATAAATCAGCATCACTAGCAGAAAGGTCGCCATCATCAGGCGAATACCTGAGTGATGATTTTGCGAAATACGTTTGAGCAGAATCACATCGCTGCCCATCACCGCAATGGATTGAATAAACTGAAACACCAGCATGGAGAGTGAGATAATGCCGAACGTGGTAGGGCCAACATATTTCGCCACATAGGAGGTGACGAAAATCAGGCCGAACACCGCGATCAACTTTTCGGCAATCATCCACATCGAATTCTTTAATTTGTTTTTCACAGAACAACCTCAGTGAGATTCATTGATAAGCGATCATGCCATTCTCTTGCATGCGGCTTAACATTGGATTTCAAACTATTTCGGACTTTCCTCAAGGGTAAAGATATGGTCTTAAGCACCTGAGAAAATCTCAAATTAAATAAGACTTTCGCCATTAAATTTTCACAAGGCGATTCAGTTCTTAACGTTAAAATGGGCAGGCTACCGCCCCTGGCTTGCAGCTACCAATTTGCTAAATACATGTAATCATTTATTTTGGCGTAAAGAGGCCTGACTGCACCGATAGCGGTACAGTTAAAAATCAATAGGTTAGAGCCATCACATTTACGACACTCAGCTCATCATTCGTACAATCAAACGCGTAATTTAAATTAAATCAGTCATCTCTTAATCAACACGCTCAACGCGATAACGCGCTATACATGCCTGACGAAATGAAAGAAATGTCGACCGGGGCTGAAAAGGTGCATCTTTAGACGGGCCTTCTCAACGAACGTCACGACATTAACGATTTTTGCTGTATGCCCTGCCCTTTAATTATTTTGGCGCGTCTTTCGCGCGACCATAAAGGCAAGTGGCGTTAATCCAGCACGACTCTCGCAGTCGCACTGCAATGGGCTCTTAACCCTAAAATTGAGATCTGTTTCAAAACTTTTAACGGCATTCTCACCAGGAGCGGTTATAAGGTCAATGGTCCAAAGACCAATACGGAATTTACTCAGTTAGAAAATTGATAAGGCAGGTAGGGAAAGATTAGCAGCAATGAATTGACGTTAAATATATTGATTAGCCAACTGGTGATAGTTAACCAGGAATAATACGAGGAATGGCCCCACGCGAGGCCATACGAAAATTAAACGGAAGGTAAACTGATAAGCATGGCAGGTGCCACGGGAAGTCTTGCACTACTTGCGATGTGTCTGCACGAATGCCGTTAATGCCTTAAGCGCGGGCGGCACTAATCGATGCCCGGGGTAATAGAGACAGAGCGTACCGAGGTTCACCTGCCACTCTGGCAATAATCGCACCAACTTGCCCGCCTGGATGTCAGCGGCAATGTGTTGTTCGGACATACAGGCAATGCCAAGTCCAGCCAGCGCCGCCTGGTGCATGGATGCCACATCGCTCACGGCGAAACGTGGCTCACCTTGCAAGGTGTAGGTTTGCTGTTGGTGGCTCAATGCCCAGCGATAAATACTGCCATCAGACATGCGCATACACAGCGTTTGGTGCTCGCTCAGTTGCTCTGGCTGATCCGGCGCCGTAAAACGTTCAAGATAATCCGGAGCGGCAACCACGATCATCCGCAACTCGGCGGTAAGCTTAACGGCGATCATATCGGCGGGAATGTCTTCAGCAAGACGGATCCCCGCATCAAAGCCTGCAGAAACGATATCCACCTTCTCTCTTTGGCTGCAAATATCCGCGCGAATACGCGGGTATCGTTTTAGAAACGGCATCAGCACGGACTCATACCACAGCGCATGACTTTCTGGCGGCACGTTTAAGCGGAGAATCCCCGAGGGATCGTTGGGTTCGCTGCTGATCTCTTCGGAAGCGCTGCGAATCACCTCAAGTGCAGGGGCGATTTTATCAATAAAGCGTTGACCGGCATCCGTCAGGGCCACACTTCGCGTGGTGCGATTGAACAGACGCACACCCAGCCGTTTCTCCAGCGCGGCCACCGCGTTGGTGATCGCAGAAGGTGACATTTCTAACTCACTGGCTGCGCTTTTAAAGGTTCCGCGCCGCGCCACTGCCAGCAGGATTTCCAGTTCTGTCATACCGGTCCGGTTCATGAATTATTCCGTTTGTCGCAATACCCTTTGCAGGATGAGGCGGATTATTTACGCGCGTCTGGCGTGCTAGTTTTCCTGCATACTCATTTCAGGAAGCTTAACCATGCATATTATCGAACACATCTATATTAATGGCCGTTTTGTTACCCCTGCAGGCAACGAGTGGCTGGAGATGATCAATCCTGCTGATGGCAGCGTCATTGGCAAAGCGCGTCTGGCAAACGAGCAAGACGCTGAGCGCGCGATCGCCGCCGCTCATGCGGCATTTCCCGCTTATGCTCGCACCTCCGTTGCTGAACGTATCACGCTGTTAAAGAAGATGCATGACGCAGTGAAAAGCTGTGAAACCGAGTTGTATGCCGCCGTCCTCGAAGAATATGGCGCACCGGCCTCACGCTCACAGTGGATGGCACGTTATCCGGCTGACGTCATTCTCCAGGTGATGCAAGAGTTGGAACAATACCCTTTTAGCCAGCAAGCCGGACGCGCGCATGTTCAAATGCTTCCCCTCGGCGTCGCTGGTCTGATTACCCCCTGGAACAGTAACGCGGGCTTTATTTGCCACAAGCTGGCCACCGCACTGGCCGCGGGGTGTACCACGGTGATTAAGCCCAGTGAATTTAGCCTGTTACAGACCGAAGTGATCACGCAAGCGCTGCATCGGGCGGGATTGCCTGATGGCTTGTTTAATATTGTCACGGGGCGCGGTGCCGAGGTCGGGGATGCGATTAGCCGCAGCCCATTGGTGGCAAAAATTTCCTTCACCGGTTCAACCGCCACAGGGAAAACCATTTTGCGCACGGCCGCTGAGACTTTTAAGCGCGTGACGCTGGAGCTGGGTGGCAAATCGCCCACCCTCATCCTGCCAGATGCGGATGCCACTAGCGCAGCAGAACTGGCGGTGCAGGCGGGGTTTATCAATAGCGGACAAGCCTGTATTGCTGGCACGCGCATTCTGGTGCCCGAAGCGCGCAAAGCTGAATTTGAACAGGCGCTGACGCGGGCTGTGGCCGCACAATGCTCGGGCGATCCCGCTTCCCCAGCGACCACCATTGGCCCGATGGTGAATGAAAAGCAGTGGCAACGGGTGCAACATTACATTGGCCTCGGCGAACAGGAAGGTGCGCGTATCCTGAGCGGTGGTCTGGGGCGTCCGCAAGGACTGACTCATGGCTGGTATATCAAGCCGACGCTGTTTAGCGATGTGACGCCGCAGATGCAGATTGCCCGTGAAGAGATCTTTGGACCGGTGCTGAGTATCATGAGTTATCGTGACGAAGCTGAGGCGATTGCCATCGCGAATGACACCGATTATGGCCTGTCTGCGCTGGTGATTGGTGCCGACGAGCAGCACGCCCGCGCCGTGGGTGAACAGATACTGGCGGGTCGAGTGATGATCAATACATTGGCACATGAACCGCGCGCGCCATTTGGTGGCTTTGGTCATTCAGGAATGGGCCGGGAGATGGGGCAATGGGGGATTAGCGCTTTTCTGGAGCCGCGAGCCGTCACGGTTGCCTGTTAAACGACTGATGATAACGCAGGCCAGGGCCGCCCCAGCCTGCTCATCAGCTTCAGTGCGAGTTGTCATAAAGGGCATATTGCCTGAAGCCATGTCGCCCCCTTACGTCCGCGCCTCTTTTAACAACTGCTGAATCACCTGCTCCTGTTCCGCATGTTGACCTTCGCCAAACGCGGTGTATCGCAACTGCCCGTGCGCGTCGAAAATATAATGGGCGGGCCAGTATTGATTACCGAAGCGGTTCCAGATGTTGTAGTTGTTATCCGCCACCACGGTATACGGCAGTTGCCACTGTTTAATTGCACGACTCACCGCTTTCTCATCGCGTTCCCACGGATATTCCGGGGTATGAACGCCCACCACTACCAAGCCCTCGGATTGATACTTATTGGCCCAGTCACGTACATGCGGCAGGGTATGCTGACAGTTAATGCAGTCGTAGGTCCAGAAATCCACCAGCACCACTTTGCCTTTTAACGTTTCCGGGGTGACAGCGGCACCGTTCAGCCATGCGGTGCCGCCTTGCAGTGAGGGCAGCGTGCTACGGGTTTGTGGCATCACCACCGGTTCGAGGCGTGGTTTCGTCGCAGGCTCTGGCACCCATTCGCTGAGCCGCTGCTCCAGACGCTGCGCAAACGCGGGGCCACTTTGCAACTGCCCTTGCGCGCCGCTGGCGATCAACAATACGGCAGCCAACATCGATCCCCCTGCCACCTGGCGTAAACGGCTGGTCACTGCCAGGCCAGGCCGCAATCGCATTACCAATCCACGCCCCGCCATACACAGCAGCGCCAGCATCAGTGCGGCACCGCTGCCATAGACTGCCAGTAGCAGACCAACCGAGACGGGATCTTTTCCCACCACCGCCAGGCTGAGAATCGCGCCTAATACTGGCCCCGCACAGGGTGCCCACAACATGCCCGTTGCCATTCCCGCCAACCCTGCCGCGACTAAACCGCGTCGGCGTTGGCTGGCATCATTCATGCGATTGCCTAACGCTACAAAGGGTTGAGTAACATACTGAGCCAGGCGCGATGACAGTAAGGTGAGCGCCGTCACGGCTAAAAAGGCCAGTGCGATCCACCTTCCCGCTGCGGTCACGCTGGCGACCCAATGGCTGGTCACCGTGACCAGCAGTGCCACGGCGGTAAACATCATCACCATGCCACTCAATAACGCCAGCAACTGTCCTTTTTGTCCGCGTACGCTGGCGAACACAAAAGGAATAACGGGTAAGGTGCAGGGGCTGAGCAGCGTCAACATGCCTGCGCAGAAAGCAATTAGAAGTGTCATTGTAAACCTCGTGACAGGGGTTAATGGGTTGCGTGCTTTAGCACGTGCGCTCATTTAACCAGGCTGTTGTGTTCACGAAGTGTCTGGCACCGCCCGTATTGTCAGTCTGTATGTGTACAGGCGGTGCAGATACAAAAGGCTACAAATCGGTTTGCTTTAACGTGATGTGTGCGTCGAGTCCCCCCTCAACCCGATTGGATAAATGCAGGCTGCCAGACATCTGGCTCACCAGTTGCGTGGCGATAGCCAGACCCAATCCGGTTCCGCCGGTGTGACGATTGCGCGAACTCTCCACCCGGTAAAAGGGCTCCAGCACCGCCTGCAGTTCCGCTTCAGGAATACCGGGGCCATTATCCAGCACGTGAATGTCGACCTGATCCCCCTGCGGAGCGCTCATCACCATCTGCGCTTCGCTGCCAAACTTTAGGGCGTTATCGATCAGATTGGTCATGATGCGGCGCAGGGCCTGCGGGCGAACGGCAAAACGGTCCTCGCCGCGACAGGAGGTAAAGCTGACCGCTTTGCCGATATCCTGGTAGTCGCAGGCAATGCTGTCGAGAAAGGCATTCAGACTCACAACCTGCCGCGCCTCCTCCAACACTTCCGATGAGCGTGCGTAGGCAATTCCTTCTCGCACTAAACGGCTCATATTATCGAGGTCGCCCAACAATTTATCGCGCAGCTCCGGTTGTTCTGACATCTCCACTCGCAGTTTCATACGCGTGATGGGGGTTTGCAGATCGTGTGAGATCGCGGCCAGAATCTGCGCGCGCTCTTTGAGATGATCCTGGATGCGCGTCTGCATCGCATTAAAGGCACGTGCCGCCTGCTGCACTTCATCGGGACCGCTTTCAGGCATCAGCTGCGCACGGTTTGATGCCGGTGTCAGCCCTTCGACCGCCTGGGTAAAGCGCATAAAAGGACGCACCACTTGCCGTACCGCCAGCCAGGCACAGCACAGCAACAGCAGCAGTTGGCCGATCAGCACTGCTGGTAACCAGCGGGCGATGGCGGGCATACGCGGCCACAGATCCAGCGTCAAGGGTGCGCCATCGTGGAGTGTCAGATGCACCTGAAGATGCTCACGCGGCCCAGGAATCGCGTGAATACTCATTTGATAGCGCCCGCCGAGGCTCTCCTGTAGCGAGCGCACGGCATCCCGCGCACGCCAACTGCTGGGATAAGGCCCCGGTAAGCCTGCCGATAATTGGTAGCGATAATTGCCGCGTTCCAGTTTTGCCAGCCAACCGGGGCGTTCAGCCGCGGGAAGACGATCAAGAATGGCGACGCTGGTTGCGACGTCATATTCAAGGTTGCCCAGCATCACGGTTTTGGCGCTGCTCATGCGTTCAACCATCAAGCTCACCAGGGTGGTGGCATTCGCCAGCAATAATCCGCCCAGGACGATGATCAGCAGACGAGTCAGTAACGATCTCGGCCACAGTTTCATTCATGCGTCTCTTTGATGATTACCGGTGCGGCCAGCACATACCCTTCGCTGCGTACCGTTTTGAGGTAGGCAGGCTCGCGCGCATCATCACGCAGGCGCTGCCGCAAGCGACTCACCAGCAGATCAATGGATCGCTCGAACAGTTCGGCATCGCGGCCTTGGGTCAGATTCAACAGTTGGTCGCGATTCAATACCCGCTGCGGATGATCAAGAAACACGCGCAGCAGACGATACTCTGCTCCGCTGAGCGCCACAATCACGCCTTCATTATCAATAAGATGCCGGGCAGAGGTATCCAGTTGCCAGTCGCCAAAGGCAATAATACGACCGACCTCAGTAATTTGCAGATTGGGCGGCAAGGCGCGTGTACGGCGCAAAATCGCTTTAATGCGCGCCAGCAGTTCACGCGCGACAAAGGGTTTAACCAGATAGTCATCCGCACCCATTTCCAGGCCGAGAATGCGATCGGTATCCTCACTGCGGGCCGTGAGCATTAAAATCGGTAAGTTGCGCTGCGTATCACTGCGTAGCTGACGACACAGCGTCAGCCCATCATCGCCGGGCATCATAATATCGAGGATCACCAAATCAATGGCATTGGCCGATAACATCGCACGCATCTCTCTACCATTGGCGGCGCCAGTGGCGCGATAACCTGACTTGATCAGGTAATCGGTAATCAGTTCACGGATATCCCGGTCATCATCTACCACCAGGATGTGATCAATGTGCTCCAAAACAACCTCCTGTTTTCAACCTACGCAAAAAAGACCGGCACTCAAGTGCCGGCCCTTAAAAAATTCGCGATTACAGCGCAGCGGCATCTTCCACCGCTTTGACAAACGCCTGCGGATCTTCTGCTGGCGGGTTATGTCCAATATTGCCGGTAAAGGTACGATGCTCATACTTGCCGCTGAATTTCGCGCGATACGCTTGTGGCGCGGGGTGCGGCGCACCGTTGTTATCCCCTTCTATCGTAATCGTCGGCACGCTGATCACGGGCAAGGTGGCTAGCTTTTTCTCATAAGCATCATACTTCTGCTCGCCTTTTTCCAGGCCAAGACGCCAGCGGTAGTTACTGATGGTCACCGCGACCTGGTCCGGATTATCCAGTGCTTTCGCACTCACATTAAAAGTGGCATCACTAAATTTCCAACCCGGTGAGGCTTGCTGCCAGATCAGTTTGGCAAAATCATGGGTATTTTTCGCGTAACCTTGTTCACCACGCTCAGTGGCGAAATAAAATTGATACCACCATTGCAACTCTGCTTGCGGCGGTAAGGCTTTCTTGCCCACGTCCTGGCTGCTGATCAGATAGCCGCTGACGGATACCAGCGATTTCACACGCTCCGGCCACAGTGCCGCCACGATGTCCGCCGTGCGAGCCCCCCAGTCGAAACCAGCAAATACCGCCTGTTTAATGCCCAGTGCATCCATCAACGCCACGGTATCCGCCGCCAGTGCCGAAGGCTGACCGTTACGTGGCGTGTTATCTGACAGGAAGCGAGTGCTGCCGTATCCACGCAAATAAGGCACGATAACGCGATAGCCTTTGGCTGCCAGCTGCGGCGCGACTTTGGCATAGCTTTGAATGTCATACGGCCAGCCGTGCAGCAGAATGACAGCCTGACCATCGCGTGGCCCGATATCGACATATCCAACATTCAGCACCCCGGCCTTAACCTGATGAATGGTGTTAAAGGCGGCAGCGTATTCCGCTTCAGTTGGGGTAGCAGCAAAGGCAGAACTGGTAGCGGTTAAGACCAGTGCAGCAAGCAGAGTTTGGCGTACAAAGAACATGATGTTGTCTCCTCAGACACGGTTGATGTGTATAGAAGACCACGCCCATGTATAGGTGATGTTTGCAGAACAGCGGGTTATGCAACGGGATGTATGTGTGTGGTGGGGAGATACAGTGGGATACAAAAAGGCAGGAGTTGATCAGAGGGTCAGACAGAATAAACGGTTCGTTCTCAGCTAATATTTCATCCGAAATGCTTCAGAGATCATACCGATCTTGTGCATGTTATTGTTATTACGTGCTATTTTATGCTCATTACTTAAACTCAGAGAGATCCTTGTCGTCGAGGCTTTGAAGTAAATTCTTTCCATCTTCAGCAATAGTATGTAAACGCTCAGCCGTTGGTCTAAATCGCGCAGCAGTGTGTAAATGACCTTGCTTCTCTTCTATCAATTCAATGATTTCTTCAAACTTCTTAGCGCTGACCATGTAACCTCCGAGGCGATTTTTTGAAAGTACAGCAACCTGTTCATCAATAAAATACTTCGCTGCTTTTTTCTTCAACTATGTGATGTTAATTGATTTTTCTGCACGAATGCGCTCCATTACAAACAAAAAAGGCGAGGCCGAAGCCTCGCCTGAACGTGTTTGACCTCAATCGTAATAGGGAAGTTTACGATCGACACCGTTGATATTAACCAGCACAAAGCCTGTTGGCGTAGCGGCATTGGTGGGTGTACCAGCAGCGGAAGCCAGCGTCAGCACACCCTTCTCGTTGGCACCGATGCCTGCCAGTCCGTTGTGCATGCCGAAGCGCGCAGCGGGTTTGTACGGCCCCAGCGTGGTGGTATCTGTCACTACTGACAGGTCCGACTGGAACAGTGAGCAAGAGCCGGTATCAAAGCGTGTTGGACCGGTGTTTTTCAGGTTCAGCATGGTGTCACCACTGTTGGCTTTCAGCTTCACCCACACCACGGCATAGGTGGTGCCCACACGGTTGTAACGGATATCCATGATCGCGGGCTGCCCCATATGAAAGGCATCCGCCCATACGGTTTCCAGCCGTTGCAGGTTAATCCAGGTTTTCCCGCTACTCGCTACGTTAACCGGTGTCCCGGCGGTTCCTGTCGGCTGGGTGGCATCGGCTTTGCCAATAAACTCCATGACCCACTGCTGATTCGCGTTCGGGAAGAACAATTGCCCAAGGCGATACCAGTTATCGGTGGTAGTGTTGTTGGTGATCTTGTAGCCGCTGTAGTAACCCGCTCGCAGCGATCCGGTCAGGAAACTGCCGTAGCTTTCGTCACGGCGGTAACCATATTCGAAGGTCGATAACCATTTCCCCGTCACCAAATCGTTCGACACTTTACTGCCAGACTGCACGTTGATTTGGCGCATGGTGACGCGGGCATTGTTGAGGTTGAACGGGTTCAGGCAATCCTCCACGTTCAACGTATCAATGGTCCAGCCACCGTCCGAGAGATCGCCAGGATTGCGCGTATGTTCTATCCACACGTTACGCAGAATCCCCTGCGTACAACGGGGTATGTACAGCGTGGCATCACCATAGCCGGTCTGGAAGTTACAGTTGCAGATCTCAATTGCGGTAGAGTGATCCCATGCGCCGTTGGGGGAATTTGACCAGCCGACATCAAATACACGCGCATAGGTGTACATGGTGTAGATCTGATCAAATTTGCTGTCCAGCGTATCCAGCACCTTTATCACCGTACCGCCGTTATTCTGCGCGCGGAAACAGTAGATATTGACCGTGGTGCCTTCGATGCAGGTATTTTCGAAGAACGGCTGCACGTTGCTGCACATTGCTGAAGTAATGGTGCCTTTGTTGGTGGTGATATCGGCCGACGCCTGGCCGTTCCAGGTGATACCGCGAATCGAGGTGCGGCGCGCCTTTACCTTAAACACCGGGCTGGTACTTTTATCGGAAATGATGGTGGTACGTGGCAGCGAACCCAGTTCCACATCATCACCTTGCAGGCCAAAGAACGCGTTATCCGTGCCGCTGATGTCGATCGGGCTGATCAAAAATTTACCGCCAGGGAAACGAATCGGCAGGTCAACAATATTGGTGTTGTAGGTCTTGGTCCATGCCAGCATACGATTGACCGCATCGGTGTCATTGACATAGCCATCCCCTTTCGCGCCAAAGTGGTAGACGTTGATATCAGAGGGATTGTTAATCACGCGCTTCCAATAGAACCCGTTACCCACCGCCAGCGTACCGCCATCATCCGTTGCGGTGGTGGTGCCAATAAAACCGGTGAAGTCGCCGCCCCCACGAAAGGTGGAGTCCGCGTTATAGCGACGCAGAAAAGCCAGATCGCCGTTTTTGGTGGGCGTGGTGGTACGCAGTTCAGCATAAGAGTTAACTTCGATCATCATAGCCTCCTCGGCCTTTTCAGGTTTGCAATACAACAGCGGAATCAGCCTTACTGCGCATGTTGGCCGCAGTGCTGATCCCAGAGATCGTTGTGATTGTTGATGGCACGTACGGTCCGTACGTCCATGCGTTGGGCGTCATTGCCGTGGGTATAAATCGGGGAAAACAGAGTACAAGCGGAGTCGATAACGACGGGGGATTCAGGGCTGGTTGTATTTCGAGTGCTGCAGCTTGTCACGAGCAGCAGCGTCATCAAGATTAAGGTTGCTGGTTTCCACACGTTTGGCCTCCTCACGCAGCTGTTGCTGCTGCTGACTGACCGCCACCGCCTGAGCGGCGGTTTTTTCCGCACTTTCGGTTGCGGCTTTGGATTGCTGCTGCACCTTGCCAATCTTCTTGCCACCGAAGTAACTGGCAGCCAGTGCCGCAATGATGCCCGCCAGCGCAGCAAGCCAGTGCCAGCTGCCCCCGAGCATTGCCGTAAGAAAAGTCATGGTTTCTCCTCCAGGGTTTTGCGCTGCTCAATCAGGTTCTTCTGCCGCACAAACTGCGCCAGCACCCCCATCGCCACCATGAAGGCGCCAATCAATCCCAGGTAGTTGTGGGGCAAAATATCTTTGATGTCCTGCGGCAGTGCGTTCCAGGCATCCAGAGCCGACGAGGGAAAAGATTGCGCCCACGCGCTGAGCATGGAGCCTAACGATGCCAGCCAAACGGACCAGGTTTTGAACAACAACCGCGCATGTTTCACAAACTCCAGCGTGGTGAAGCGCTGAAGCAGCAGCAGTACGATCACCGCCGTCAGTACGGCGATGACAAACACCATCCATTTCAGATTCATAACAGCCCCCGATAGATGTCATAGGTGCCGCTGCGCATCATTTCAGCATGACGACGGGCGCGCCCCGGTGTTTGGCGAGCCCACAG
Source organism: Pantoea sp. EA-12 (assembly GCF_030053355.1). Classification (NCBI taxonomy): domain Bacteria; kingdom Pseudomonadati; phylum Pseudomonadota; class Gammaproteobacteria; order Enterobacterales; family Erwiniaceae; genus Pantoea; species Pantoea sp. EA-12. The sequence goes on from NZ_JASGBY010000024.1 coordinate 17,273, forward strand.
GCTGTCGAGCATGGCGTTGGCGGCACCGTTGAAATCACCTTGCGTTATCGAGGTCAGCATGCCGCGAAACAGTGCCAGTCCATCGACGCCCATTTGGTACGCCATGCTGATCAGCACATCACAGCGCGCATCACTGCATTTGCTGATCGCCTGCTGTACCAGCACCCGCTGGTTCATCTCTTGCACCTTGTTTTCGACGATGCACTGTTTCCATACATCGCCCACCCGTCGCGGTACCTGAAAGATATAGTTGCTGAGTGACGCACCTTTCGGCCCGATGCGGATACCGCCGGCTACGGTGGGAAATCCTTGGGTATCGAGATAAGGCGCTTCGCGATAGCCCTCTTCAAAATTCAAAATGGCAATAATCTGGCTCATAGCGTTTCCTCTTTGACGGGCGCAACTGTCTGAAAATCACTGCGCAAAAAATCCAAAAACATAAAGTTTGCTGATCGGTTAGCCACGACAGCGCAACGCTAACCCGGCGTGACGCTCAAGCAAGGCTAAAGAGTGAGCAACACCAAAGTGTTCCGCTTAAAACTGGGAAGGGTTAACGCACGGCATAAAGATGAACGTGGGGCAAACAGCAGTTATCGAAGCTGGCACTCTCGGGTTGAATGCGGGTGGGGGCCATCACGGCATTGTCAGCACGCGAGTGTGTCTGGCGCTGACAGATACGTTCGGCACTGCGCAAGGTGACGTTATCGGGTTCAAGACCTAAGGCGCTGTCGATACTGCGCTTGAGGCGGCTGAGGGACTGGCGGCGTCGGTGACGGCGAGTGCGCGCGTTCCCGGTGAAGACTGACTTGCCATACTGAATAATCGCCATAACTCCTCCTGTGAATGAGTCTTTGGCGATGGGGTGACTGGCACGGCATGTCGGCATCGGCCGATGCGTCCGTTGAACCGCTGCAAGCACTCACCATCAGCCAGCCCGGCTGCATTCGCGGCCAGGTATAAGCAGAGGAGAGTGAAGTCAGAGGAGAACTGACGACGCTACAAAGTGCGTATCCACCCCATCCCAAAATCCACTGACTTTGGGTGGTCGGTATCGCGCTTGTGCAGCGCCTCAATTGTTTAAGAGCGGGCTCATCCGGGAGCAGTGATCTCGTCTTTCCATGGTCAAATTATTAACAGGTTCTAATGCATTGGCAAATACCAACAGTTAATTTTTTATTTACCATCAGTTAAATTTATGATTTCAGCCAGAATATTTTTTTGGCTGATTTCGCGCTATTGGCTCTAACCTAAAATCTGGTAATCACGCGCCTGGCTCATGATGACACGCGCAATCACCTGCAGTGTTGCCGCTTCATCCAGCGTAAGATACCAGGTTTCATAACGCTTGTTATCAGAGATCACCGCGACCTTTTTGTGCTGCAGTTGCAGTCGTTTGAGATAGAGTTGATTGTCCAGCGTGAACAGGTAAATGCCATCACCATCAAAGCGCTGCACGCTGATATCGACAAACAGCTGGTCGCGCGGTGCGAAGGTTCCCGCCATCGAATCATTGTTCAGGGCGATCAGCCGAATGTACTCCGCAGCACGGCCGTTAAACAGCACGCGCGCCTCATCCAGACCATACTCAATCGCTTGAATGGTTTCGACCAGCTCATCACGCGCTGCGATGCCTTGGGCGCTACGCTGCCCAATATCCAGACTCTCAACACGGAATATCGGTTTTGTATCAATTCGCGCGGGCGGGTCAATCAACGCAGCAGGTTTCTCCATGCCAAATTGCAACCACTCCACGCGCACGCCCAACAGCTGGCTAAGTGCCAGCAAATTACTGTCATCTGGAATCGATTGGGCGTTAAACCATTTCCAGACCCCCGGTGTTGAGATCCTGCATCCCCTTTGCTGCAGTGCTTGCGCAACCTGTTTGTTTCGTCCATGTCCGACAATTCCCGCGCTGTCACACGCGGCAATCAGCCTGGCAGTAAAAGCTTGTCTCGTACTCTCTTTTTTAACCATCAGTTAATAATCTGCCATCAGTAAAAGACTGAATGTTATTTTCGTTTTTGCTACCAGTTCATTTTATATTACCGCTGGTTTACTACCCAATCGCTTTTATCAATGAAGCTGGATGATCATTATCCCCTTCGGCTCGATGGAAACCAGTAATGAATGCCCGACAGCTTGTTCTGACAGGGGTTTTCAGGAATGTTCTGTGACGCTAAGACCAGCGCCTACAGGAAAAAATGGGCGAAAAGACGCTGACGCGCCATAAATGACAGAATTAAATCAAAAAGCTTTGGAAATAACTGGATCGAAAGCCAAAAAAAAGGCACCCATCAAGGGTGCCCATTGTGATGCAGGAGCGAAAATTAGCCGCGCAACGTATCGTCGCCCCAACCAATCCACTTGTAGGTTGTCAGCGCTTCCAGCCCCATCGGACCGCGCGCATGCAGTTTTTGGGTGCTGACCGCCACTTCCGCGCCCAGGCCAAACTGACCGCCGTCGGTGAAACGGGTGCTGGCGTTAACATAGACCGCAGAGGAATCAACCTGGTTAACGAAGCGGTTAGCATTGCCAATGCTGCGCGTCAGTATGCCGTCAGAGTGCTGTGTACCGTGCTCGCGAATATGCGCCACTGCCTCGTCAAGATCGGCGACCAGCTTGACGTTGAGATCGTTGGATAACCACTCATCGTCGTAATCCTCCGCTTTCACGGCAACCACGCTGGCAGGACCGCTCTGCAGCAGCGCTATTACGTTCTCATCACCGTGCAGCGGAATATCTTCCTGCGCCATACGTTGCAGGAACGCAGGAATAAAACGTTCGGCCTGATCGCGGTGGATCAGAAGCGTTTCCAGCGAGTTACAGGCACTTGGGCGCTGTTTCTTGGCGTTAACGATCACGTCCAGCGCCGGTTCTGTCTCCATGGTTTCATCGAGATAGAGATGGCACACACCAATACCGCCGGTGATCACCGGGATGGTGGAGTTTTCACGGCACAGCTTGTGCAGGCCCGCGCCGCCACGAGGGATCAGCATATCGACGTAACGATCGAGCTTAAGCAGCTGATTGACCAGCTCACGATCCGGGTTCTCAATAGCCTGCACGGCGCCAGCCGGTAAACCATGCTGAGTGAGTGCGTTTTGGATCACGCGCACCGTGGCTGCGTTAGTGCGGTAGGTCTCTTTGCCGCCGCGCAGAATCGCTGCGTTGCCGGTTTTCAGGCACAGGGAAGCCACATCAACGGTAACATTAGGACGCGCTTCGTAAATCACGCCAATCACGCCCAGCGGTACACGGCGGCGTTCAATACGCAGGCCGCTGTCCAGCATGCCGCCATCGATCAACTGGCCAACCGGATCGGCAAGACGGCACACCTGGCGCACGTCATCCGCGATGCCTTTCAAACGCTGAGGATTCAGCGTCAGGCGATCCAGTAAGGCGGCACTCATGCCATTTTGGCGTGCATCAGCCAGATCCTGCTCGTTCGCCGCCAGAATGTCAGCGCTTTCCGCTTCCAGACGATCGGCAATGGTCAGCAGCACCTGATTTTTTTGTTCGGTAGAGAGTTCCGCCAGTTTGTACGACGCTGCACGCGCCGCTTTACCCATTTCTTCTAACATCATCCGCTCCTTAACTGACGATCATGTCGTCGCGGTGTACCGCAACCGGGCCGTATTCGTAACCCAGAATATCGCCAATTTCCTGGCTATGATGACCCGCAATCATGCGCATCGCATCGCTGTTATAACGGGTGACGCCGTGTGCAATATCGCGGCCCTGCAAGCTACGAATGCGGATCACTTCACCACGAGAGAAGTTACCCTGCACTTCGCGGATGCCTTTCGGCAGCAGCGAACTGCCACGCTCCAGCACCGCTGCCAGCGCGCCATCATCAATGGTGATTTCACCGGCTGGCGGTGCACCGAAGATCCAGCGCTTGCGGTTTTCCAGCGGCGACTGCTGCGCGTGAAAACGGGTGCCCACCGGCTTGCCGTACAGCACATCGCTGATCACATCCGGGCGGCTGCCTGCGGCGATGATCACGTCGATCCCCGCGCGACAGGCGACATCAGCGGCCTGCAATTTCGTGGCCATGCCACCGGTGCCCAGACCCGAAACGCTGCCACCGGCCAGCGTACGCAGCGCGTCATCAATCTGATGCACATCGCTGATCAGCTCGGCTTCCGGATTGGTGCGAGGATCGGCGGTGAACAAGCCTTGCTGATCGGTCAACAGCAGCAGTTTATCTGCGCCACCGAGCATCGCCGCCAGTGCGGAAAGGTTGTCATTGTCGCCCACTTTGATTTCAGCGGTGGCAACGGCATCGTTCTCGTTGATCACCGGAACGATATGGTTGTCGAGCAACGCACGCAGCATGTCACGCGCGTATAGGAAGCGTTCACGGTCTTCCATATCGGCGCGCGTCAGCAGCATCTGCCCGATATGAATGCCGTAAATGGAGAACAGCTGCTCCCACAGTTGAATCAAACGGCTCTGCCCCACCGCAGCCAGCAGCTGCTTTGAGGCGATGGTAGGCGGCAGTTCGGGGTAACCCAGGTGTTCGCGTCCAGCAGCAATCGCGCCAGAGGTGACGATAACGATACGATGACCCGCCGCGTGCAGTTGCGCACACTGACGAACCAGCTCCACCATGTGCGCCCGATTCAGCCGACGTGAACCGCCGGTGAGGACGCTGGTACCCAACTTGACCACTAGGGTCTGACTGCCACTCATATTTTCCTGCCATGTAAGAAAAAATTCTGCGAAGGGACGTTTTATCAGGAGTCAGCGAGGAAGCCAACAGCAGCAAGGGGAAAAGCACAAAAATCCCCTGACAATGCGGTAGACCAAAAGTTCGCAATTAACAAGAAATCAGAAAAACTGTCATAAAACTTTCACCGCCAAACGGTAAAACGTCCCGTGTTTTACAAACCCTTTCAAGGGTACAACAAATTTTACTCATTGGGATTGATAGCAAATGAAGAAGAGCACACTGGCATTAGTCGTTTCTGCGTTGGCACTGACCTCCGCTGCACACGCCGCAGAAGTTTATAACAAAGACGGTAACAAACTGGACTTCTACGGCCGCGTTAAAGCTGAGCACTACTTCAGCGATGCGGATTCCAACAACGGTGACAAATCTTACGTTCGTATCGGCTTCAAAGGTCAGACTCAGATCAACGATCTGATGACCGGCTACGGCCAGTGGGAATATCAGTACAACGTCAACAACTCTGAAGGTTCTGACGCGAACGCAGGCAACAAAACCCGTCTGGGCTTTGCCGGTCTGAAATTCGGTCAATACGGTTCATTCGACTACGGTCGTAACTACGGCGTTCTGTACGACGTAGAAGCATGGACTGACGTATTCCCAGAGTTCGGTGGTGACGGTACTGCGCGCTCTGATAACTTCATGACGCAGCGTACTACTGGTGTGGCGACTTACCGCAACAGCAACTTCTTTGGTCTGGTTGATGGCCTGCGCTTCGCGCTGCAATACCAGGGCAAAAACGATGACAAAACCGCTAACGCCCGTGGTACTGCCACTGACGGTACTCGCCAGAACGGCGACGGTTACGGTGCCTCTCTGGGTTACACCATCGGTGATACCGGTGTGAGCCTGATGACGGCAATTACCTCTTCTAACACCACTCTGGCGCAGAAAAACCGCGTTTACGGCGGCGGTGATAAAGCGGATTCATGGGGTGCAGGTCTGAAGTATGACGCTAACAGCGTTTACCTGGCCGCGATCTACACTGAAACCCGCAACATGACCCCGTTCAGCGGAACCTGGCAGGGTGCGTCAATTTCTGGTGCAGCTAACAAAGCACAGAACATTGAATTGGTTGCACAGTATCAGTTCGACTTCGGCCTGCGTCCGTCTATCGGCTACGTGCAGACCAAAGGCAAAGATATGGAAAACGGTATCGGCGACGCGGATCTGGTTAAATACATCGACGTTGGCGCGACTTACTACTTCAACAAAAACATGTCTACCTTCGTTGATTACAAAATCAACCAGCTGGACGACAACAACAAACTGGGTCTGAACAACGACGACATCGTTGCTGTTGGTCTGACTTACCAGTTCTAAGTTGTTAGCGTTACCCTCATTGTGTCTATAAAAAAAGAGCCGGCTCATCACCGGCTCTTTCTTCGTTTGTGTTTCGGGCGGCCTTCAGGGCCTGCAAAATCAGGCACTCAACTTCACGGGCTCTTCTTTAAATCCTGCCGCGGGTTTGAGATCCAGTTTTTGGTCTTTTAACACAGCTTTCAGGCGCTCGTGGAAGTTACGCAGCGTGCTTTCCACTTTCTCGTTGTTCTCTTTGCCCTTAATCGCTGCCACGCTCCAGTCTCCGTCTTTATCGAACAGACCAAAGTGATATTCGTACGTGAAGTGATCTTCTTGCGCTTCCAGATTCATCCACCAACCCCAGAATTCCCGACTTTCTGGCGCAGGTTTCACGTTGACACAGGCTGCCAGACAATCGAAAAAGAAGCGGGTTTCTTCACATTTTCCTTCACGGATATACGGCCCCAATTCGGTGAAGCGCTTAAGCAGGCGACTACGGGGGTGACCACTCGGTAACGTCATGCTAATTCTCCCTCAAATAACCGTAAATTGGCTCTCGTTGCGCTCATCTCGCGCGCAACGTAAACTTTCCCGGATATAAGTTGTAGCAGAGAATGCGTTTTTTGCCAGTCAGACACCCAATTGTTTTGCCAGCCAGTCACAAATTTGATTCAGCGCCTTCTCGAAACTGGAGAACACCGGCTTGGTCGGGATCGCCAACACCTTGCCCTGCGCGGAGGAGTTAGCAATCAACTGTGCCTCTTCCTCAGGGCTAAACAGATCATCCGGCCAGTAAGCGGCCAGCATCGGCGTCGGCGTGCGACGCCCTAACAGCCCCTGCACTTTCAGCGAATAGCGGTTCAGCTCAATACGCAAATTGCTGTCAGAAGCGGAGGACATACCCAAACGGCTGGCCAGCATATCCATATACATATCCGGCAACTGCTGCTGACGCTGTGTATCGACAAATACGTTGTGCACCATCGCGCCGAGCGTCGCCACTGCGCGCAGACGCGGTACTTCCAGATAGGCGAGTCGTGTGGCCACATTCGCACCAAAACGATAACCAAACAGCGCGACACGGGTGTGATCAATCCACGGGACGTTACTCAGCTCTCGCAGCATATGTTGATGCACCTGGCTGGTGTCCTGATTCAGCGTCCATTTACTGCTGAACCCAACCGAAGGCATATCCAGTGTCAGCATGGCAATGCCGCGCGGCGCGAGGTAGTCATGGAACAGACGATAATGGTCGCTTTGCAGTGAATCCAGGCCACCGCACAGCAGCACGGTAGGATATGGCGCGTCGGCCTGGGCCGGCATATGCAGGAATCCCGTCACCGGGCTGCCGCCAGCAATCTGAAAGGTGAGTGATTTAAGCTCACCTGGCAAACGTTTTGTGGCTTCTTCGTAGGCACGGTTCGCCAGCACCTGCGCTTGGTCAGCCAGTTCATCGCCCTTTATATAAGGATAAGCGGCGATGCTGTAGAGGTTTGAGGCGTGCAGCCACTGCTGACCCGCTTCGTCATGGTTTTCATTCTGCATGGCAAGCTGTTGCCACAAGGCGGCCTGCTTCGACCATTCGTAATTCCAGTTGCCGCTGCGATAGCCAATCACCGTGTCCAACTGCGTATCATCCGTGTGTTCAAGATCGCAGATGGCAATACGCGCCAGCACTTCGCTGATCTCTTGTGGCGTCAGGCCACGCCACGTCCACAACAGTTTGTTGAGCATACGATACCAGCAGCGCTGAGTATCGCCTTCAAGGGCACTGTGCACCTGCATCGTGTGATGATGTTGGCGATGCACCAGTGAGGAGGTTTCAGGGTGTTTAAAGCGGGGCTTAAAAAGCTCTTCGCTGAGGTTTTTATCCGACATCTTAGCCATTCTCCCGCGATAGTCGCATCAATGCCTAAGAGTGTACTGCACCCGCAAGATGGGTGCGAGGCGTAGAAAGCACAACGCCCGGCATAACCGGGCGTTGTTTGCGATGCATCAATTAGCTTTTGACGATTGGCGGAATGTACACCACGCCCATGTCCCAAGGCTGCTCGATCCAAGTGTTCTGGGGAATATCGACAATGTAGTCGTCCACCAGCGCACGACCCGCAGGTTTCGCGAAAATAGTGCAAAAACGCGCTTTTGGATACATATCGCGAATCGCTTGTGCAGTACCGCCAGTATCGACCAAATCATCGATCACGATGAAGCCTTCACCGTCGCCTTCTGCACGCTTCAGCACTTTCATTTCGCGCTGATGATCGTGGTCATAGCTGGAGATGCACACGGTATCGACGTAGCGAATACCCAGTTCACGTGCCAGCAGCGATGCCGGAACCAGACCACCACGGCTCACCGCGATGATACCTTTCCACTGTTCCACAGGAAGCAGGCGCTGGGCCAGTTTACGGGCATGGATCTGCAACATGTCCCAGGTGACGACGTATTTTTCGCTCATAAAAGAAATCCCGACCAACAATGTTGGTTTAAAAATAGGCAAGGGGGAAAAGGTTGCGCGAGATTATAAGGATCTGACGCGTTAAAAACCAGCATCTGTCGCACTGGATGCAGGATTTTAGCGCAGGCAAGTACGCACCCGGTGAAAAACAGTGATATTCTCAGCCACATCACGTCAGATGTGCTGACGGCGATCTTTCACTGGAACCCCGCGTGCGAGCGGTATGTCCGCCACGCTGACACAGGAGACGCGTTGTGTCTGAATTGTCGCAACTTTCCCCCCAACCGCTGTGGGATATTTTCGCTAAAATTTGCTCCATCCCGCATCCTTCTTATCATGAAGAAGCGCTGGCTGAACACGTTGTTAGCTGGGCAAAAGAGCAAGGCTTTTGGGTTGAGCGCGATCAGGTCGGCAATATCCTGATTCGTAAACCCGCCACCGCCGGTATGGAAAAGCGTACCCCAGTCGCGCTGCAGGCGCACCTTGATATGGTGCCGCAGAAAAACAACGACACGGTGCACGACTTCACCAAAGATCCGATTCAACCTTATGTTGATGGCGAGTGGGTGAAAGCGCGCGGCACCACCTTGGGTGCCGACAACGGCATTGGTATGGCTTCGGCGCTGGCGGTACTGGCTGATAGCAGCCTGACGCACGGTCCACTGGAAGTGCTGCTGACCATGACCGAAGAGTCCGGCATGGACGGGGCTTTTGGTCTCCAGCCAAACTGGTTGCAGGCAGATATCCTGATCAACACCGATTCGGAAGAAGAGGGTGAGATCTACATGGGTTGTGCCGGGGGTATCGACTTCATCACCACCCTGCCACTGAGCCGTGAAGCCGTTCCTGCGGGCTTTGAAACCCTGAAATTAACCCTCAAGGGTTTGAAAGGCGGACATTCCGGCGCAGACATTCATCACGGTCTGGGCAACGCCAACAAGCTGTTAGCGCGCTTTTTTGCGGTTCACGCGCAAGAGCTGGACGTGCGTCTGATTGAGTTCACCGGTGGTACGCTGCGTAATGCCATTCCGCGTGAAGCCTTTGCGACCCTGGCGATCGACAGCCACAAAGTGGATGCGCTGAAATCGGCTGCGGCCCATTTCCAGGCCACGCTGCTGAATGAGCTGGGTATTAAAGAGAAGAATATTGCGCTCGTCACCGAACCATTGGCGCATCAGGGCCAGGCACTGACCACTGACAGCCGCGATCGCTTCGTGAACCTGCTGAACAGCACCCCGAACGGCGTGATCCGCAACTCTGACGTGGCTAAAGGTGTAGTGGAAACCTCACTGAACGTCGGTGTGGTGACCATGGATCAGGACAATGCCGAAATCATCTGCCTGATTCGTTCACTGATCGATACCGGTAAAGACTGGGTGGTAGAAACCCTGACATCGCTGGGCCAGTTGGCTGGCGCGAAAACCGCACCTAAAGGCGGCTATCCGGGCTGGCAGCCAGATGCCGATTCGCCAGTGATGGAGCTGACGCGTAAAACCTACGAAGCGCTGTTTGGCAAAACGCCAAATATTCAGGTGATTCACGCCGGTCTGGAGTGTGGTCTGTTCAAGAAGCCGTATCCAAATATGGATATGGTATCGATTGGGCCGACCATCACCGGGCCACACTCACCTGATGAGCAGGTGCACATTGAGAGCGTGGGTCTGTACTGGAAACTGCTGACCGCGCTGCTGAATGTGGTGCCAGAGAAGGCGTAAGTTCTTGCTTTTTGGCGGCCTGAAGGCCGCCACTACGATTCAGAACCAGGCTTCGGCCTGGTTTTTTTATCAATTTTTTTAGCCGACTAAATCAGGTTAATCACAATGGTACTGCTGCCATAGAGATCGCCCGGTGATGGGCTGGATGCTCTGAGCGTTGAGGTCACCGTGTGTGTTGAATTACCTGCTGGCAGATATATCGTCCCCGAACTGCGACCATTAAAGGTCAAGGTAGAGGTGACGCCCTTGCCCAGGTTGATAGTGCCTCCGAGGTTAGCGATGGAAGCGTATGTGGCGCGGTTGCAATTGATGGAAATCGAAACGCTGTTTTGCCGACCATTAACCTGGTCTGCGGTCAGGGTGCCGTGATCGATATTGGGCGTGCCAGTAAAGGAACAGCTGGTGGGGTCCGGTGCAGGTGTTGCGACAACGCAGGAGGTGCCGGGTTGATTGAAGAAGCCATATCCACCGTCTGTAGCGCCGTAACAGATTGTCCAGGATGTTGGGCTTGATGTGACTGATGCCGTAAATGTCCCGCTCGCCGGATAGCGCCTTGTAAAGTTATCATATCCATTCACCCATGTGCCATTTGTTGTCATCGTGTTATTACGAAGTGGCCTGGCTTCAGATTCATAACTGTTCCTACCATAAATTCCAATCTGACAATGGACGCAACCAATGCGAGCAGAAGAGTTGCTTCCCGATGAGTAATAGCTAATTTCGACGGTGGATTGATTTAGCATTTTGGCTTGCGAAATAATCACCACCGCCTGTGCGTTTAATGATAGCAGCGCGAAAAATAACGCCACTGCAAGGAATATCGTTTTCATGGAGATCCTGGTTTTGGCAAAAAGAGAGTGATGACGCATGGCATCCGCAACAGGTATTCATCGCGACACCAAGCCCAAGCTTGAGCTATTGGATTTTTTGTAGGCAAAGAGTATGCCCATACGGAGTGGGCAAAGATGTCAGGCCAGGATGCTATATAGAAGGTGAGCCCTGATCGCGTTGTCATATTCCACTGACAATTCTACGTACCGCAACAACTCAAGCTCGTTATCCCCTTTTCGATACCAAACCGACGCAGGCACACGAGCAGCACATTTCACTACTGATTTTGTGGATCACCCCACAAATTCGCTACCACATCACACTCCGCCAGTTTTAGACGTCGTTATGCCCGGATGTCTGGATGGCTAATAAGATTTCGTGCTAGCTTATGCGCTTTCGATTGTTGCCCCGCGTTATGGCTTCAGAAAAAATGCGACCCACTACCTCTATTAAAGGCCTGACTCAATGAGTGCGATTAACCGCCTGGAGATGCGTAATATCTCCATCGCGTTTGGCGGATTTGCCGCGTTGACCCAGGTCGATTTTCTTACGGAAGGCGGCTCGGTGCATGCGCTAACCGGCGCCAATGGTGCAGGTAAATCCACGCTGATGGCAGTGCTGGCTGGTGCGCACAATCATTACACTGGCGAGATTTTGCTTGATGACGTGCCGGTCTCAATTCGTTCCCCGCGTGATGCCAAAAAGCTCGGCATTCACCTGGTACAGCAGGAAGTGGATGTGGCGCTGGTGCCACAGCTCAGCGTGGCGGAAAATATCCTGCTCGATCAGTTGGCCCAGCCGGGCCACGCTTACAGCTGGCGCGAGATTCGCCGCCAGGCACGTGCACTGCTTGAACAGCTTGAAGTCAATATCGACGTTAATCGTCTGGTCGATCGCTGCTCACTGGCGGAGAAACAGCAAATCTTGCTGGCGCGGGCCCTCTCCCACCACTGCCGCTTCCTTATTTTGGATGAACCTACTGCGCCGCTGGATCAGCATGAGAGCGAGCGCCTGTTTAAAGTGGTGCGCCGCCTGCAAAACAACGGCATTGGCGTGGTGTTTATTTCCCACCGCATCCACGAGCTGAAAGCGATTTGCGATCGTTTAACCGTGTTGCGCGATGGCCGACTGATTGAAAGCAGCCCAATGGCAGCACTCAGCGGTGAACAGATCGTTGAGAAGATGCTGGGACATCAGCTCACCGATGTTTACCCACCGCGCCGTGAAAGCAGCCAGCAGCCTGTGCTGCTGTCGGTGGAAGGTTTGCATGACGATCAGCTGCTGGCCGATATCTCACTGCATCTGCGCAAAGGAGAAATTCTTGGTATTGCCGGTCTGGCTGGCGCGGGAAAAACCGAACTCTGCAAAGCGCTGTTTGGTGCCAGCAAAAGCCGGGTGGAGAAAGGCGAGCTGCACGGTAAACCGTGGCGACCACGCTCACCACATGACTCGGTGGAAAACCGTATGGCACTGGTGCCAGAGGAGCGCCGCAAAGAGGGCATCTTTATTGACGAGCCGGTGGCGATGAACCTGAGCGTGACCGCTGATAACAGTTTTTCACGCTGGAGCCTGTTCGGCCATCGCAAGGCATGGCGCTGGGCCGAAGAGGTGATTCAGCGCCTCAACGTACGCACCACCGGCCCCGCACAAACACTGCGTCGCCTGTCCGGCGGTAATCAGCAGAAAGTGGCGATCGGCAAATGGCTGCGCAATAACGCTGATGTGCTGATTTTTGACGAACCCACCAAAGGCGTGGATATCAAGGCTAAAACCGATCTGTTCAGCCTGATTGACGGCTTAGCGCGCGAAGGCAAAGGCATCATTTATGCTTCGGGCGAGTTTTCCGAACTGGTTGGGCTGTGTGACCGTATTTGTGTGCTCTGGGATGGGCGCATTGTGGCAGAGATGGAGGGCAGTCAGGCCACAGAAGAGATGCTATTGCTTTATTCCACCGGAGGAACCCCTGCGTGAGCAGCAAAGAACTATCCCTGAACCCGCAGCTTTCTCTGCGTCATAAGTTATTCGATTTTCTCTACAAATGGGGCATGTTGCTCACGGTGGTATTGCTGATCGCCGGCTTTGGCCTCGCGTCAGACAGCTTCCTTGAGCCCACCAACATCATCAACATCCTGCGTTCGATTGCCATCGTCACGGTGATCGCGATTGGCGTCTCGATTTCGCTGACCATTGGCGGCTTCGACTTGTCCGTTGGATCAACGGCGTCACTGGCGAATGCGCTGGTGATTTCCCTGTTTGTCTGGCACGGCTTTGGCACCACGGAAGCGATTATCATCACGCTGCTGCTCTGTACCCTTGTGGGGCTGTTCAACAGCTTCCTGATTGTGATTCTGCGCATTCCCGACATGCTGGCCACACTGGCCACGCTGTTTGTGATTCAAGGCGTGGCGATGACCTACAGCTTTGGTGGCTCGATTACCGAGAATATGGTGATGCCGAGCGGTGACATGGCTGAAGGCACTATCCCAGCGGCATTTGGTTTGCTCGGTCAGGTGCCGACCATCGTGATCATTATGCTGGTGGTGACGCTGGTTGCGCAGTTGGCGCTGTCGCTGACCAAACACGGACGCCGCATGTACGCGCTGGGCGGCAATCCAGAAGCGGCACGCTTGTCAGGGATTCGCACCACGCGCTATCGCGTGCTGGCCTATGTGATTTCGTCTTTGCTGGCGGGTGTCGGCGGCATTTTGCTGGCTTCGCGTATTGGTTCCTCGCAGGTAAATGCAGGTAGCGGCTACCTGATGGATGCCGTTGCCGCGGCATGGATTGGCTTCTCACTGGCCGGTTCCGGCAAACCTAACGCGCTGGGTACCCTGGTTGGCGCGGTTATCCTCGGTGTGTTGCAAAACGGGCTGGTGATGCTGTCCGTGCCTTACTACGCCATGGACATTATCAAAGGGCTGGTGCTGGCTCTGGCCCTGGCCATTACCTACATTCAGCGCCGCTAAGGCGCGTTTACTGAGAAAGAGATCATAATGAAAAAAATCACCCTTTCGCTGCTGGCGGTAAGCCTGCTGAACGCCAGCATCGCCTTTGCAGACACCGTTGCACCTGTGCCTGCCGTGATTGCCAATCATGAAGGCCCGGTACGCATCGCTATCATCCGTAACCTGGGTTCTGACGATAACACCACGCAGTTTGTGGCCGGAGCCATTCAGCAAGGTCGCCAGTTAGGCTTTAAAGTCAGCACCTTCCTGAGCAACGGCGATGACGCGCGTTTCCAGGATTTCGTTGCCCAGGCGATCAGCCAGAAGTATGACGGCATTATTTTGTCGCACGGTAAAGAGCCCTACTCCACTGCGCTGGTTAAGCGCATCGTCGATGCCGGTATCAAACTGTCAGTGTTTGATACTCCGGTTGATACGCCAGTAAACGGCGTCACCGTTACCGCGCAAGATGATGCTTCACTGGCGCAGGCGTCTCTGGGTCAATTGATCAGTGATTTCCATGGCAAAGCCAACATCATCAAACTGTGGGTCGCAGGCTTCCCGCCGCAGGAACGCCGCCAGGTGGTGTATGAGAAACTGCTGAAAGAGAATCCAGGTATTCATCAGCTCGAATCGATTGGCGCGGTTTCTACCGATGTGCAGGGTGATACCGCCAACAAGGTTGGCGCAATTCTGGCGAAATACCCGAAAGGCAAGATCGATGCGATTTGGGCATCCTGGGATGCTTTCAGTCAGGGTGCGTACAAAGCGCTGCAGGAGAATGGTCGTACGGAGATCAAGATCTACAGTATCGATGTCTCTAACCAGGACCTGCAGTTGATGCACGAGAAGAACAGCCCGTGGGTGCAGACAGTGGCTGTCGATCCGAAAACCATCGGCGCTGTGAACATGCGTTTGGTCGCGAATAAGATTGCGGGCGAGGCCACACCGGCCAGCTACGAATTTAAAGCCTCTTCCATTTCGCAGCAGTTGCTGAGCAGCCAGCAAGGTGCGGTCAACGTGGCATCATTGAACAAGATCATTCCAGGCTGGGGTGAGAACAACGATTTCGTCGCGCCATGGTTTGCCACGCTGGAAGCAAAATACGGTAAGAAATAGCGGCCTTCCCCCCTCACCCCAGCCCTCTCCCGCAAGCGGGAGAGGGTGCAGTCTGAGCGGTCTGACAAAGTGAATACATTCCCCACCATCGCTTGAGCGGTCCCCCTCTCCCATTTTGGGAGAGGGTGCAGCCTGAGCGGTCTGGCAAATTGAATACCTTCCCCACCATCGCTTGATCGGCACCCTCTCCCATTTTGGGAGAGGGTGCAGCCTGAGCGGTCTGGCAAATTGAATACCTTCCCCACCATCGCTTGATCGGTCCCCTCTCCCATTTTGGGAGAGGGTTAGGGTGAGGGAAAACATCCGCACGATTACCAACCCAGCACCAACTGCCGTTCCAGCTGTGGATCCACCAGCGTCACATGCAACCCCACCAGCCTTACGCCACGCCCTGCACGCCGCTCATCCCACGCCTGGCGAGCGACAGCGATCATGTCATCCTTGTTCAACACCTGCCAGACGTGCTCTTGCGTGGTCTGTTGGAAGTCATTGAACTTGAGCTTCACGCCCTGGCGCGCGATCTGCTTATCAGGACGAATGTTGGTGAGCCGGCGATCCAACTCCTCATAGAGAAAATCGATGATCGCCAGACACTGCTCCCAGCTGTGAATGTCTTCCATCAATGTCCGCTCGACCCCCAGCGATTTACGCTCACGCTCCACCACCACATCGCGGTCATCAATGCCGTTGCTGCGTTCCCACAGCACACGCCCGAACTTGCCAAAGCGTTTCAACAACAGCGCCAGATCGCTGCGCTGCACATCCGCGCAGGTGTGCAATCCCATCTCTTCCAGCTTTTTGGTGGCCACTTTACCGACGCCGGGAATTTTGCTCAGCGGCAGCGTCAGTAAAAAGTCGGGCATCACCTGCGGCGTAATCACATATTGCCCATTGGGCTTATTCAGATCCGAGGCGATCTTAGCGAGGAATTTAATTGGTGCGATACCCGCCGAGGCGGTTAAACCGGTTTCACGCAGGATATCCGCACGGATCGCCTGCGCCATCAGCGTAGCCGACCCCTGACAATGCCCGCTGTCGGTGACATCCAGATAGGCTTCATCCAGTGAGAGCGGTTCAACCAGTGCGGTATAGCGCGAGAAGATGTCGCGGATCTGGCGTGACGCCTCTTTATAAGCATCAAAACGCCCAGGCAAGAGCCTGAGATGCGGACACAGCTTCAGTGCCGTTGCGGTTGGCATTGCGCTGCGCACGCCGTATTTACGCGCCGGATAGTTGGCGGTGCTGATCACCCCGCGCTGGACGCGGCTGCCGCCGATGGCGATGGGAATATCACGTAATGAGGGATCGTCGCGCATTTCTACCGCTGCGAAAAAGCAGTCCATATCAACATGAATGATTTTACGCATACGCCCTCCGAATACTGGATAAGTATACAGCAGCGAAAAATATCGGCAATAAATGTTGTGCGGCGAATTAAAGTTTACAAAATTCTGGTCGTAATCCCTTTAGGAATGCACCATTTTCACCGACACTGACTTGATTAAACGTCAGACAATGTTAATGTTGCGCTGCGGTAGCGGATATTTCCGATAATGCAATACCAAGACGCTCAGCGTCATCGTCTCTCTTCACTTCAAGGTATACACAGAATGGGCAGAATCGCATTGTTGCTTGCGATGATTCTTATGCCAGTCCTTAGCTGGGCAATTTCGCCAGAGCCAACCCAACCGTCGGCTCCGGTGAGCAAAGAGTTAAAGAAACAGTTACTTGGCACCCCCGTTTTTATTCAGATTTTCAAGGAAGAGCGTACGCTGGAACTGTACGGCAAAATCGGTAATGAATATCGTCTGCTGGACAGCTATCGCATTTGTAATTTCTCTGGCGGTTTAGGACCTAAGCGTCGTCAGGGCGATTTCAAAAGTCCGGAAGGCTTTTATAACGTTAAGCTGAACCAGCTAAAACCGGACAGCCGTTTTTACCGCGCAATTAATACCGGATTCCCGAATCAATACGACCGCGATAAAGGGTATGACGGTAACTATTTGATGATCCACGGTGATTGCGTATCGATTGGCTGCTACGCCATGACCAATGCATCGATGGATGAGATCTTCACTTACGTTAACGCCGCGCTGCGTAACGGTCAGCAGGACGTGCAGATTAATATCTTCCCGTTCCATATGACCGACAGCAACATGCAGCGTCATCGTTACTCGACGTACATCAATTTCTGGCGTGAACTGCAGCCGGGGTATGCGTACTTTGAAAAGTACCATGTGCCGCCGACGGTGAATGTGACCACCACCGGGCAATATGCGGTCAACAGCACGCCGGTGATTTCAACACCGGATGCTGCCTCGAAGTCATTCCTGGCGCTCACCCAGGCAAAATAATGCCCACTCGCCTGGCACTATCCGGTGCCAGGTTTCATTCCCCGTCAGCGGCTGTGTCGCAATCACCGTCACCACATCTTTTGGCGTGGTTTGCTGCAGGAAATCAATCTCTACATCCTGATCGAGCAAGGTGGCTTTGCCAAACGGCGCACGGCGCGTGATCCAATACAGATTGGTTGAACAGAATGCCATCAGGTAACGCCCGTCTGACAGCAGCATGTTAAACACGCCCTTCTGCCGCAGTTCGCCTGCCAGCTCAGCAATATAGCGAAACACCGCTGGCCAGTTGCCTGGGGTACGTGGATAGCGCTCGGCCAGTTTATGCAGGATCCAGCAAAATGCCTTCTCGCTGTCTGTTTCACCTACGGGCCTAAAATGGCCGGTTTCCAGCTGGCGATAGCCTTTTAACTGCCCATTGTGCGCATAAGTCCAGTTGCGGCCCCACAGCTCACGGGTAAAGGGATGGGTATTTTCCAGCGACACTTCACCACGGTTCGCCTGGCGGATATGTGCTACCACCGAATGCGATTTGATCGGGTATTCCTGCACTAAGCGGGCAATGGGTGAGTTAAAGCTGGGTTGTGGATCTTTGAAGGTGCGGCAGCCTTTTCCTTCATAAAAAGTAATGCCCCAGCCATCTTTGTGCGGCCCGGTTCCACCGCCACGCTGCACCAGACCGGTAAAACTGAAACAGATGTCCGTAGGGACATTGGCGCTCATCCCGAGCAATTCGCACATAGCAACCGCCTTAAGTCAGAACCTCCCACGCGGGTGGGAGGGACACGTCATTACTTAACCATCTCTTTTTCGATCAGCAGCATCAAGATATGAATCACTTTGATGTGGATCTCCTGAATGCGGTCGGCATAGCCGAAGTGCGGTACACGAATTTCGATATCCGCCGTGCCTGCCATTTTGCCGCCATCTTTACCGGTCAGAGTAATCACTTTCATGCCTTTAGCACGTGCCGCTTCCACCGCTTTGATGATGTTGGCGGAGTTGCCGGAGGTCGACAGACCGAGCAGTACATCGCCTTCACGGCCTACGGCTTCAATATAGCGTGAGAAGACGTAGTCATAGCCGAAATCATTGCTGACGCAAGAGAGATGGCTGACATCAGAGATGGCAATTGCCGGGTAGCCAGGACGATTTTCACGGTAGCGTCCGGTTAGCTCTTCCGCGAAGTGCATCGCATCACAGTGTGAGCCACCGTTGCCGCAGGAGAGCACTTTACCACCGGCTTTGAAGCTATCAGCCAGCAGCACCGCGGCGCGCTGAATTGCGTGAATGTTCGCTTCATCACTCAGAAACTTGTTGAGCGTATCGGCTGCTTCATTGAGTTCTGAGCGAATAATGTCCTGATACATAGGGATGTCCTTTAGAGGAAAGATTGACCCTGCAAGTTTAACGGAATGGGGCAAAGCCGCAAAGCGCCTGCATCGAGTAAAAACACCTTGTGAGCTAACCGTTTCGCCTGTTCTTGACGGCAAGCGGTGATTTTGTGAGTTCTGTTGTAATTGCGATGTAAACAGATTGCTAAATCTCGTCCGCTGCTCTAAACCTTAATGCATAACAGGTCAGACCTCTTACAACTTACGGAGCAGTTCATTATGTTGCTTGCCTCGATTGTCGCGACGCTGATTTTGATTAGCGCCCTCTTCTACCATCAAGTGTCGCTGCGCATCAGCAGCGTGGTTCTTCTGTTGTGGACGGCAGGACTCGCCGCTGCAGGCCTCTGGACGCCTTGGCTGCTTCTGCCTTTGGCGATTATCCTGCTGCCCTTCAATTTGCCGGCCATGCGCCGCAGCATGTTCTCAAAACCGGCGCTGCACAGCTTCCAGAAGGTGATGCCGCCGATGTCTCGTACCGAAAAAGAGGCCATCGATGCCGGTACCACATGGTGGGAAGGCGACCTGTTCCGCGGCAAGCCAGACTGGCAGAAACTGCATAACTATCCTCAACCGCGTTTAACGGAAGAGGAACAAGCCTTTATTGATGGGCCAGTTGAAGAAGCCTGTCGCATGGCCAACGATTACCAGATCACCCACGAGTTGGCTGATTTGCCACCCGAACTGTGGGCCTATCTGAAACAGCATCGTTTCTTCGCCATGATCATCAAGAAAGAGTATGGCGGCCTCGAATTTTCGGCGTATGCACAAGCGCGCGTCCTGCAAAAGCTGGCGGGCGTGTCGGGCATTCTGGCAATCACCGTCGGCGTACCAAACTCACTCGGCCCAGGCGAATTGCTGCAACATTACGGCACTGACGAGCAGAAAGATCACTATCTGCCACGTCTGGCGCGCGGTGATGAAATTCCTTGCTTCGCGTTAACCAGCCCGGAAGCGGGTTCCGATGCCGGTGCGATTCCCGATACTGGTGTGGTGTGCATGGGTGACTGGCAGGGTCAGCAGGTGCTGGGTATGCGCCTGACCTGGAACAAGCGCTATATCACTCTGGCACCGATTGCGACGGTGTTGGGCTTAGCCTTTAAACTGTCCGATCCCGATCACTTACTGGGCGATGTCGAAGAATTAGGCATTACCTGTGCGTTAATTCCTACCCAAACTCCCGGCGTGGAAATTGGTCAACGCCACTTCCCGCTCAACGTGCCGTTCCAGAATGGTCCAACGCGCGGCAAAGATATTTTCGTACCGATCGATTTCATCATCGGTGGCCCAGCGATGGCCGGTCAGGGCTGGCGCATGCTGGTTGAGTGCTTGTCTGTGGGTCGTGGCATCACCTTGCCATCCAACTCGACTGGCAGCCTGAAGAGTATCGCGTTGGCAACCGGGGCTTATGCGCACATTCGTCGCCAGTTCAAAGTCTCTATCGGCAAGATGGAAGGCATCGAAGAGCCGCTGGCACGCATTGCGGGCAACGCCTACGTGATGGACGCCGCCGCAACCTTGATCACCAGCGGCATTATGCTCGGTGAAAAACCGGCGGTGCTGTCCGCGATCGTGAAGTATCACTGCACCCATCGCGGTCAGCGAGCGATTATCGATGCGATGGATATCGCAGGCGGTAAAGGCATCATGCTCGGTGAGAACAACTTCCTGGCACGTGCTTACCAGGGCGCGCCGATTGCTATCACCGTGGAAGGGGCCAATATCCTGACCCGAAGCATGATCATCTTTGGTCAGGGGGCGATTCGCTGCCATCCTTGGGTGTTGGAAGAGATGAACGCCGCCGCTAAAAATGACCTGGTTGCTTTTGACCGTGCGCTCTTCAGCCATATCGGCCATGTCGGCAGCAACAAAGTGCGCAGCCTGTGGCTTGGCTTAACCGGTGGTCGCACCAGCGCCGCACCAACCCGTGATGTGACGCGTCGCTACTACCAGCAACTCAACCGCCTCAGCGCCAACCTCGCGCTGCTGTCCGATGTCTCTATGGCCGTGCTGGGCGGCAGCCTGAAACGTCGTGAGCGTATCTCTGCGCGCTTAGGTGATGTGCTGAGCCAGATGTATCTGGCGTCCGCCACGCTGAAACGCTATGACGATGAAGGCCGCAACGAAGCCGATCTGCCGCTGGTGCATTGGGGCGTTCAGGATGCGCTGCATCAGGCGGAAGTGGCGATGGACGATCTGCTGCGTAACTTCCCGAATCGTTGGGTCGCGGGCGCAATGCGCATGGTGATCTTCGCCGGAGGTAAACACTGCCCAGCACCGTCAGACAAACTGGACCATAAACTGGCGAAACTGCTGCAATTGCCATCCGCCACGCGCACCCGTCTGGGACGCGGTATGTATTTGACGCCAAGCGAGCATAACCCGGCAGGCCAACTGGAGCAGGCGCTGCAGGATGTCATGGCAGCAGAAGTGATTCATGAACGTCTCTGCCAGCAGCAGAAAAAACATCTGCCCTTTACCCGACTGGATGCCCTGGCGCAGCGTGCGCTGAAAGAGGGTTGGATTGATGAGAGCGAGGCGAAAGTGTTGACCCGTGCTGAAGCCAGTCGCTTAAAAGCGATTAACGTGGATGATTTTGCACCTGAAGCGCTGGCGGCCCCGAAGCCACAAACGCCTGCCAAAACACGCGAGAATGAAGCCGCGTAAACCTAACCGGCGGCCCTCGGGCCGCCCTCAATTTTATCCTGCCTGACGAATCCGCGCGATCAACGCATCAACATCCGCAATATGGTCTGCTGCCAGAATCAACGTACGACCCAGCGTAATGCAGCTACGAATACATTCCGTACGCATGGTGTCATCAGCAATCTGTTTGAAATCAGCCACGTGTGACATCCCGACCGTGCGGCGAATCAGCTCCGTGCCGCAATAGCCAATGGTGTCGCTCCACACTTTGCGCAGGAAGGCTTCGGCATAGCCCGGATAAGCCAGCGCAACGTCAGTGGTGTTCGCCTGTGCCAGTTCCAGGAAGCGGCGAGAGAATTGGCTCCACACTTCATGCACATCACTTAAGCGACGCTCACGCCCTTCCGCGGCTTCACGCGGTGCCAGCAAGCCCGGCAGGCAGCAGTAGTTAATCAGCAGATTGCCGATGGCGCTGCCGACATCAAAACCAATTGGACCGAAATAGCCAAACTCGGCGTCAATCACCTTCAGGCTGCCGTCTGCCACAAAGATTGAGCCGCTGTGCACGTCGCCATGCAATAAGGCTTCGGCATCCGCGAAGAAACGATGCTTCAGACCGGCAACAGCAATTTTCAACACGTCGTCTGTGCGCAGGCTGACCACCAGCGACTCCAGCGCAGCCGGGTATTTATTACGCTCGTGATCGATGAAGGGATCGTTGAAGAACAGGTCTTCGGTGATTTCGCACATTTCCGGATTAATGAAGCGCGCCACCTCAGCTTTTTTCTTGTGCGGATGCAGGAAGAAATCGGACGTATGGAACAGCGTCTGCGCCAGATACTCTCCCAGCTGATGACCGGCTTGAGGATAGTAAGCCCCTTTCACCAGTTCGCCGCGCCAGATGCGATGGCTGGAGAGATCTTCCATCACCATCACCGCCAGTTCGGCATCGTAATGGGTGACGTTGACGGTGTGCGCTGGGCAATGCTTATAGTGCTCAACCAGCGTCTGCGCCTCCAGACGCGCGCGATCCAGCGTTAACGGCCAGGACTCTCCGACGCAACGCACGTAGGGCAATGCCTGCTTGACCACCACACGGCTCTGACCTTGATTATCAAAAATTTTAAAGACCAGGTTGAGATTGCCATCGCCGATCTCCTCTGCGCTGACCAGCGCTGACGGATCGTCCACACCGCCAAATTTTTTAGCATATTCCACAGCATCAGCAGCGGTGAAGGTACGGTATTGCGACATTGCCTGTTCCTCGACATTCGATAGTAATAAGCCGTTTGGACGTCTATACATCCGTCACGCATGTTGGCACAATAGCCGCTATTAACGCAACAGGGATTTCACACCATGCAAACACTTCGTACCACCAGCCTTGAGGTCCGCGATAACCAACTGTGGATCCTCGATCAACAGGCGCTGCCACAACAACAGAATTGGCTGCCAGCGCACACCGTTGCCCAGTTGGTCGACCATATTCATGCGCTGCGCGTACGCGGTGCACCGTTAATCGGCCTGTCTGCCAGCCTGCTGCTGGCGCTGCTGGGTGAACAAGGCGTAGCGCGCGCTGAGTTAGCCGAAGCGCTGGAGGTGCTCAGGGCAGCACGCCCAACGGCGGTGAACCTGATGAACAATCTGGATCGCATGAAAAATGCACTGACGGAGAGCGATCACGTTACGGCGCTGAGTACCGAGGCGCTGCGTCTGGTGGCGGAAGATAAGCAACTGTGTGACAACATTGCTCGTGCCGGATCGGCTTTGGTTAAGCCTGGCAGCCAACTGCTGACGCACTGCAACACGGGCGGCCTTGCCACGGCTGGCGTCGGTACCGCGTTAGGGGTGATCGCCCATGCGCATCAGCAAGGCTTAGTGAGCAATGTCTGGGTGGATGAAACCCGCCCTCTGTTGCAAGGCGGCCGCTTAACCGCATGGGAACTGGGCGAACTGAATATCCCTTACCAACTGATCACCGATTCAATGGCGGCCAGTCTGATGGCGCGCGGCGTGGTCGATGCGATTTGGGTCGGTGCCGATCGCATCGCGGCTAACGGCGATGTGGCCAACAAGATCGGCACCTACAGCCTGGCCGTGCTGGCGCACTATCACGGTATTCCCTTCTATGTTGCAGCACCGCACACCACGCTGGATCGCCTTTGCCCGAACGGCGAAGCGATTCCAATTGAGCAGCGCGCCGCCAGTGAAGTCACCGGCGTGTCCGGCAGTTTTGGTAGCGTACAGTGGGCACCAGAGAATGCCGCCGTCTATAACCCGGCATTTGATGTCACGCCTGCGGCGTTGATCAGCGGTTGGGTGTTGGATACTGGCGTGGTGACGCCTGCGCAGGTGAAGGAAGGGATTTTTCAGCCGTAATCTGTGCCGTTGAGGACAAGGTCGCCATAAATGGCGACCTTACAAGCGTCTGTAGGGTGCGCATTCATGCGCACCGATAATTACGCCAGGCGCGGATAGGCGTCAGCAATCTTGTCGCCGGTGAAGTTGGCGATCCAACCTTCCTGATTATCAAAAATACGGATCGCCGTGAAGTGCGGCTCTGAACCCATATCAAACCAGTGCGCGGTTCCCTCTGGCACCGAGATCAGGTCATTCTTCTCACACAGAATCTGATACACCTCATTGCCAATGTGCAGGCAGAACAGGCCAGATCCTTCAACGAAGAAACGCACTTCATCTTCGCTGTGGGTGTGTTCATTGAGGAACTTCTCGCGCAGTACCTGTTTGTTGGGATTGTCCGCACGCATGCTCAGCACATCCCAGCTCTGATAGCCCTTCTCAGCCACCAGACGATCAATCGCATGTTGATACGCTTTGATTACCGTTTCCGCGTCAGGATCGTTACCCAGATCGCGATCCGCTTCCCAGCGTTCAAATCTAACGTTTTTGGCATTCAGTCGCTCGCGAATGGCTTCAGCATCGGTGCTGTGCCAAACCGGCTGGCTGGCTTCGGTATCGCTAAAAATGGTCAGTGCACTCATGTTAAATCGACTCCGGTTTAATCTGGGAAAAATCATTCACCTGATGATGACGGCTGGCATTATCCGCCTCGCCACGAATTAACTGCAATGTGTGCCAACCCGCCTCTGCTGCCGCATCGAGTTCCTGATGAATATCCGACAGGAACAACAAGGAAGAGGGGGCAAGGCCAATCTGTTCGGCAATATTGCGATACGATTGCACTTCACGTTTGGCACCGACATCCGTATCAAAATAGCCGCTAAACAACGAGGTTAAATCACCTTCGTCGCTGTAGCCAAATAACAGTTTCTGCGCGGGGACCGATCCCGAGGAATAAACGTACAAAGCAATCCCCTGCTGCTGCCAGCGCTCAAATGCGGGCAGCACATCCGGATAGAGATGACCGGTGAACTGACCTTCAACATAGCCTGCGCGCCAGATCATGCCCTGTAGCGCTTTCAGGCCGGGGGATTTGCGGTCCTGATCGATGTAACCCAGCAGCGTGGTGATCACCTCTTCCAGCGTCGCCTGTGGCGCGTCGGACTCGGTGCGTACTGCATTCAGTGCCGCAATCACCTGTTCATCCGCCTGATTCTCGCGGACAAATGTTGCCAGATGCTGGCGCGCATAGGGGAACAGAACGTTGTGCACAAACTGAATATCGCTGGTGGTGCCTTCAATATCGGTAACAATCGCGCGAATCATTTAGCCTCCAGCAGGCGACGTTGTAGTTCACATTCGAACAGAAATTCCAGACCTTCCAGATGGCGACGCGCTTCATTAACGTCTTTCCCCCAGCAGGTCAAACCATGGCCACGCAGCAGAAATCCGTACTGCAGCGGCGTATCCGCGGCAAAGGCTTCAATACGCTGTGCCAACGCATCGATATCCTGGTCGTTATCAAACAGGGGAATCGAGACGGTGTTGAGGTGTGTGTCTTGACCGGCGAGGGTTTTCTGCATCTCGTAGCCACTCAGCAGCAGCGCACTGCCCTTCTCAACGCGTGACAGCACGGTGGAATTAACGGTGTGCGTATGCAGCACGGCCCCCGCTTGCGGGAACAGACGATAGATTAAAGTGTGCAGCCCGGTCTCTGCTGAAGGTTTACGTCCCGAAGGCACAAGATTGCTGGCAATTTCTACCTGAATAAAGTCTTCACGCGTCAGGTTACCTTTGTCTTTGCCTGATGCGCTCAATAAGCAGTATTCCGCATCCTGGCGAACCGACATATTACCGCCGGTGGCAGGCGCCCAGCCTTTGGCACCAATCCAGTGGCAGGCGGCCACTAAATGTTCCAGTGGGAGAAAATCCGTCATAGCGATGTACAGGCTCCGCAGGTTAGATTTAGACGTCTAAGCGTCTCGATTGCCAAATATTACCATCCTGTTTATAGTGGCAGCAACACAGGGTTTCTCCGCATCGACATTCGCGCTTAAGGCCACTAAATAATGACGCAGCTCAACCTGATCCCCGAGAGCAAATTACCGGCACTCGGTACCACGATTTTTACGCAAATGAGCGCCCTTGCCGCGCAGCACAACGCCATCAATCTGTCACAAGGTTTCCCGGACTTTGATGGCCCACACTATTTGCAGGAACGTCTGGCCTATCATGTCAGCCAGGGCGCAAACCAATATGCACCGATGACCGGTGCGTTACCACTGCGCGAAGCGATTGCCGATAAAACCGTTGAGCTTTACGGTCATAAACCCGATGTGAACAGCGATATCACCGTCACTGCCGGTGCAACGGAAGCGCTGTATGCCGCGATAACGGCGTTGGTGCGTCCGGGCGATGAAGTGATCTGTTTTGATCCCAGCTATGACAGCTACGCGCCTGCGGTGCAATTGGCTGGCGGCGTATTAAAACGTATTGCGTTGCAGCCGCCAGGATTTCGCGTTGACTGGTCTGCATTCCGCGGCCTGTTAAGCACTAAAACCCGCCTGGTGATTCTGAACACGCCGCACAATCCCTCTGCCACGGTGTGGCGTAAGAGTGATTATGCCGAGCTGTGGCAGGCCATCGCCGAGCAGGAAATCTATGTGCTGAGCGATGAAGTTTACGAACATATCTGCTTCGATGAAGAGGGACATGCCAGCGTATTAGCCCATGCTGAACTGCGTCAGCGCGCCATTGCCGTCTCCTCTTTCGGCAAAACCTTCCACATGACCGGCTGGAAAGTGGGCTACTGTATCGCGCCTGCCGCCATCAGCGCGGAAATCCGCAAAGTGCATCAGTATCTGACGTTTTCGGTCAATACCCCGGCACAGTTGGCGATTGCCGACATGCTGCGTCAGGAGCCGGAACATTATCGCGATTTGCCGGCGTTTTATCGTGCGCGCCGCGATTGTCTGGTGGATGCCTTGTCCTCCAGCCGCTTCAAAGTACTGCCGTGCGAAGGCACCTACTTTGTATTGCTGGACTACAGCGCGATTTCCGATCTGGATGACGTCAGTTTCTGCCAGTGGCTGACCAAAGAAGTCGGCGTGGCGGCCATTCCGCTGTCAGTATTCTGTGCCGATGCTTTCCCGCACAAACTGATTCGCCTGTGCTTTGCCAAACAAGAAGCGACGCTTATCGCCGCTGCGGAGCGCTTATGTCAGCTTTGAAAATTACCGTTCTGCAGGAAACCCTGAGCTGGATGGATGGCGCGGCTAACTTGCGCCATTTTGACGGCGTGCTGAAAGGCATTGAAGGCCGCGATTTGATTCTGCTGCCGGAAATGTTTACCACCGGCTTTGCTATGGAAGCCGCAGAAAGTTCGCTGCCACAAGAGCAAGTGGTGGAGTGGTTGCACGCTCATGCGAAAGCCACCAATGCGCTTGTCGGCGGCAGCGCAGCCATTCAAACGAAAAAAGGGGCAGTTAACCGCTTCCTGTTGGTGGAACCGAATGGCACGCTGCATCAGTACGATAAGCGCCATCTGTTCCGCATGGCAAATGAGCATCAGCACTATGTACCGGGTGAGACGCGTGAAGTGTTTACCTGGCGTGGCTGGCGTATTCTGCCGCAGATTTGCTACGACCTGCGTTTCCCGGTGTTCTCACGCAATCACAACGATTACGATCTGGCGCTCTACGTCGCCAACTGGCCTGCACCGCGTGCCCTGCACTGGCAGTCTCTGCTGTTAGCCCGTGCCATTGAAAATCAGGCTTACGTGGCCGGTTGTAACCGCGTTGGCAGTGACGGCAACAGTCATCAATACAGTGGCGACAGCCGGATTATTTCGCCATTGGGTGAGATTCTGGCCGCAGGCGAGCCTTTCGCCCGCACCCGCCTGGACGCTGAGCTGTCACTGGACGATCTACAAGCCTACCGCGAACGCTTCCCGGCGTGGCGCGATGCCGATGCGTATACATTGAAGTAATAAAAAACCCCGGCTAGCCGGGGTTTTTTATTTATCGAAACAGCATCACAAATCGAAGCGGTCCAGGTTCATAACCTTGGTCCAGGCGGCGACGAAGTCATTCACAAACTTCTGTTTAGCATCGCTGCTGGCGTACACTTCGGCCAGCGCACGCAGGATGGCGTTGGAACCGAATACCAGGTCTGCACGTGTTGCGCTGTACTTCACTTCACCACTAGCACGATCGCGGCCTTCAAACAGCTCGCTGCTTGCATCCGTGGCGCGCCACGCGGTGCGCATATCCAGCAAATTAACGAAGAAGTCATTGCTCAATACGCCAACGCGATCGGTGAACACGCCGTGCTGGCTGCCATCAAAGTTGGTACCCAGCACGCGTAAGCCACCGATCAGCACCGTTAATTCCGGTGCGCTCAGCGTCAGTTGCTGTGCTTTATCCAGCAGCAGGGTTTCGGTAGAAGAACCACCAGCAATACGACGATAGTTGCGGAAACCATCGGCCATTGGCTGCAACACATCAAACGACTCGACATCGGTTTGATCCTGACGCGCATCCACACGCCCCGCCGTGAACGGTACCTGCACCGCCACGCCAGCGGCGGCAGCCGCCATTTCAATGCCGACACTTCCCGCCAGCACAATCACATCTGCCAGTGAGGCTTTGCCAGACGCTTGCTGAATGTTTTGCAGCGTTGGCAGCACATCGTTAATCACGTTGGCATTGACCGCCCAACTGTTTTGCGGTGCCAGTGCCAGACGTGCGCCGTTGGCACCACCGCGCTTATCACCGCCACGGAAGGTTGAGGCTGAAGCCCAGGCCACAGACACTAACTGGCTGGCGCTTAAGCCGGAAGCGGCAATTTTTGCTTTCAGTTCGGTGATATCGTCCGCTGTCGGCTGATGCGTGGCCGCCGGTAACGGGTCCTGCCACAGCAGATCTTCCTTCGGCACTTCTGGACCGATGTAACGCGCTTTTGGCCCCATATCACGGTGGGTCAGTTTGAACCAGGCGCGGGCAAAGGCTTCATTGAACGATTGCGGATCGTTGAGGAAGCGACGTGAGATTTTCTCAAATTCAGGATCAAAGCGCAGCGTCAGGTCAGTCACTAGCATGGTCGGTTTACGCTTTTTCTCCGGATCGAATGGATCGGGAATAATCGCTTCAGCATTCACCGCTTCAAACTGGATCGCACCTGCCGGACTGTGAGTCTGGACCCATTCGTATTTGAACAGGTTCTCGAAGAAGTAGTTGCTCCACTGCGTTGGCGTCTGGGTCCAGACCACTTCAAGACCAGAAGTGATGGCATCTGCACCGGCACCACTGCCGTAACTGCTGTTCCAGCCTAAGCCCTGTGCTTCCAATGGTGATGCTTCAGGATCGGCACCGACGTGGCTGGCGGCCGCCGCACCGTGCGTTTTACCCAGAGTATGACCACCGGCAATCAGCGCGACGATCTCTTCATCGTTCATGCCCATATTACCGAAGGTGGCGCGAATCGCCGGTGCCGCTGACTTTGGATCGCCGCTGGCTTCTGGTCCTTCCGGGTTAACGTAGATCAGGCCCATTTCGGTGGCACCGACCGGTGCGTTCGCCAGGCTCTCTGGATGGCGATGCGCCAGCCACTCTTTCTCGTTACCCCAATCCACATCCAGATCCGGTTCCCACACATCTTCACGGCCTGCGCCGAAACCAAAGGTACGGAAGCCCGCGTTTTCCAGCGAGACGTTACCCGCCAGGATGTAGAGGTCGGCCCAGGAGATTTTCTGGCCATATTTTTGCTTCACCGGCCACAGCAGGCGACGCGCTTTATCAAGGCTCACGTTATCCGGCCAAGAGTTGAGCGGTGCAAAGCGCTGCTGACCACGGCCCGAACCGCCGCGACCATCTACGGTACGGTAGGTACCGGCACTGTGCCACGCCATGCGAATGAACAGCCCAATATAGCTGCCCCAGTCGGCTGGCCACCAGGATTGGGAGTCGGTGAGGATGGCACGAATGTCGGCTTTCAGCGCTGAATAGTCCAGCTTGCTGAATTCGTCACGGTAGTTGAACGTGTCACTGAGGGGGTTGGAACGGTTGGAGTGCTGGCTTAGCAGATCGACACGCAGTTGATTGGGCCACCAGTCACGGTTAGTCGTGCCATCGCCGGCACCACGTGCAGGTGGATTAGGATTTTCCGCGCCCCCATGATGGAAGGGACATTTACCTGAGGCTGCTACATTATCGTTATCATTTGACATGCTCATTTTCGGCTCCGTTAGCTTCTCGTTGTGCAATTAAGATAACCGCACATAATGATAGCTTAAACTTGGAATAACCGAAGATTTTGATAGTTTTAGTCTTTCAAAAGAAGAGTGTGAAGTGCCACACATAACATTTGCTTGTTGATAGCGAGGTGCGCATAAATGCGCACCCTACAGACCCGCACCTGTAGGGGCGCCATTTATGGCGACCGCTGGTGAAACAGAGACCGATCAACTGCCGCGATACGTCGACCACGACCACGGCGAAATCAGGAACGGCAGATGATAATGGCTACCCGCTGCGCCAATGACGAAATCAATTTGCGCGCTGACATACAGGGCATCGCGACCATCCGCCGCAAAGTAGTCACCAATTTCGGCGGTGAGTCGATAATGGCCGGGTGCTAAGGGTTCTGGCGTAAGGTCTTTCAGGCGACCATCGCTGTCAGTTTCCCCTTCCGCCAATGGCAACCAGCCTTCCGGGCTATTCTGCTCCAGCGAAATGGCCACGCCAATCGCGGGTTTACCCAACGCGGTGTCCAGAATGTGCGTAGTAATGGTGCTCATACGATGCTCTCCTTTAAGCGTAACAGGGTGATTTCCCGCAATTGCGTCAGCGCCTCTTGCTGCTCGGTTTCATCATTATTGTTGAGCCTGCGCTGCAACTCCGCCAGCATCTCCTCGCCACTGCGTCCTTTGGCTCGGATCAAAAACACCCGACCAAAGCGCTGCTCATAGGATTGATTGCCCGCCAGCATGGCAAATTGTAATGCGCCATCAGCCTGCTGCATCGCTGACTGCTCATTGCGCGACAAAGACGCCTCTTTACCCACACCTTGCGCTTTTTCACCAATGCGTGGATGAGCACTTAGCGCTTGCTCCAGTTCTTCACGTTGCCAATTCTGCGCCAGGCGATCGGCGGCGCTGTGCAGCGCGGTTAGATCGTCAAAAGGACGTGCAGCAACCAACGCCTGTTGCCAGCCTGGAATCGCCACGCAATGCGCTATCGCAGCCTGCGCATCGGCTTCAGCAGCCTGATTAAAACTTGCTAAATCCATGCCGTCACTCCCTTAACTACGCGCCAGATCGCACACCGCTTGCAGATACGCCTGCACACCAAAGGCCACGTCGACCGTTTGTACAGACTCCGCCGGATGATGGCTGATGCCGCGATGATTGCGCACAAACAGCATCCCAACCGGCCACCGTTCTGCAATCGCTATCGCATCGTGACCGGCACCGCTTGGCAGCGACACACTGCGGCCCTGGACGGTTTCAACGGCATGGCTCAACGCTTGCTGCAAGCGCGCATCACAGGCGGTGGCAGCAATGCGATAAAACTCGTTCGAGGTAAACGTCAGGCCACGGCGCAAGGCAATCGCTTGTGCCTGGGTTAACAGCATCGACTGCAAACGCTCCAGCGGCTCATCCACTGGACCACGGACATCCAGCGATAGCTGAACCTCGCCAGGGATAACGTTCACCGCGCCCGGTAAACAGCTTAAGGTGCCGACGGTGGCGACCAGCTGTGGATCTTGCTCACGTGTGGTCTGCTCAACAAACACCATCCATTCCGCCGCAGCGGCCAGCGCATCTTTACGATGTGCCATCGGCACGGTGCCTGCGTGACCCGCTTCACCGATAAAACTGCAGTTCAGGCGGCGTGCACCGTTGATGGCGGTGACCACACCCAGCGCCAGATCTTCCTGCTCAAGACAAGGCCCTTGTTCGATATGCAGTTCAAGGTAAGCAGCAATATCGTTTACGTCGCGTGCCGCCTGCATAATCTTTGCCGCATCCAGCCCAACATCCTGCATCGCTTCCGCAACCGTAATGCCGTTTCCATCTGGGTGCGTCACCCAGCTTTCTGGCCAGGTGCCGGTAATACCGCGACTGCCCAGCAGCGTGATACCAAAACGCGTGCCCTCTTCATCGCCGAAGCCGACGATCTCAATCGCCAGCGGCAGCCGCTGTTGATGGTCGTGTAACCACTGCACCGTTTCGATGGCACTCAGCACGCCCAGCATGCCGTCATAACGCCCTGCGTTGCGAACGGTGTCGAGATGGGAGCCCAGCAATAGTGCTTTCGCCCCCGGTTCTGCCGCTTCATATCGGCCGCAGATGTTGCCGACTGCATCCTGCCAGGTGCTCATGCCAGCCGCCTGCATCCACTCTGCAACACGGGCGTTGGCACGAACCTGCTCAGGGGATAAATAGACACGCGTCAGGCCATCTTCACTTTCGCTGATCTCAGCCAGTGCATCGCAGCGCGTCATGACACGAGCGGCGGCGGTTTGCGCCTCGCTGGCGGTCATCAGGCTGTTGCTCATGCGTGGCTCCCATAATGATCCCACGCGGCCTGCAATGCTGCGCCCTGAGTGGAACGGAAACCAACATGATTGAGAACCGCTTCCAGCGCGCTCAGCGTTTGCATCACGCAATCTTTACGCGCGTTGTAACCCATGGTGCCGATACGCCACACTTTGCCGTGCAGAGGACCAAATGAGGTACCGATCTCAATGCCGAAATCTTCCAGCACCAGCTTGCGCACCTGATCGCCATTCACACCCTGCGGGATCACCACGCCGAGCACGTTATTCATCTTGTGTTTCAGATCGCCAAAGGTCTCAAGACCCATGCCCTGAATGCCTTTCAGCAGCGCTTCACCGTGCAATTTATGACGCGCAATGCCGTTATCCAGACCTTCCTGCATCATCAGACGTGCGCATTCACGTGCACCGAACAGGGCAGTGGTGGCTTCGGTGTGATGGTTGAGACGCTCAGGTCCCCAGTAATCCATAATCATGCCGAGATCGAAATAGTTGGAGTAGATCATCTCGTCGTCGCCATCCTGATGATCCGCCGTACGAATGCCTTCTTCGACACACTTACGTTTGCGGATCACCGCTTCCATTTGCGGGCTGAGGGTGATCGGCGAGGTGCCAGAGGGGCCACCCAGGCATTTCTGCATACCTGCGGAAACCGCATCCAGTCCCCACGCATCGGTCTCCAGTGCGTTGCCGCCCAGTGACGCGGTGGCATCGGTATAGAACAGCACACCATATTTCTGGCAGATGGCACCCAACTGCTCCAGCGGTTGCAGCATGGTGGTGGAGGTATCGCCTTGCACTGTCAACAGCAGACGCGGCTGTACCTTTTTGATCGCATCTTCGATCTGATCCGGCGTGAAGACTTCGCCCCACGGGACCTCAATGGTGTGCACTTCAGCACGGCAACGGCGGGCTATCTCACACAGCAGATGACCAAAGCGGCCAAATACCGGCACCAGCACTTTGTCACCCGGACGGATGGCGGAGAGCAGAATCGCTTCAATGCCTGCGCGTGACGTGCCGTTAATCAGCATGGTCCAGCGGTTTTCGGTACGGAATACGCCACGGTAGAGCGCCATCACTTCATTCATGTAGTGCGTCATCGCCGGATCGTACTGCCCCAGCAACTGGCTCGACATGGCGCGCAGCACGCGCGGATCGGCATTAATCGGGCCAGGCCCCATCAACAGGCGCTGCGGCGGATTGATTTGCGAAAACTGACTGATATCCATGGTGTATTCCTTATTGAAAACTTAGAGGCGCACGGTCGAAATAAATTGCTTCAGCTCAGCGGTTTGCGGGTTAGCGAACAGCGTTTTGCTGTCGCCCTGTTCCCAAACGCGCCCCTGATGCATAAAGACCACGCGATCGCCCACATCACGGGCGAAGTTCATTTCGTGGGTAACGAGGATCAGCGTCATGCCTTCGGCAGCAAGCTGCTCCAGCACTTTCAACACTTCCCCCACCAGCTCGGGATCGAGCGCCGAGGTGATTTCGTCACACAATAAAACTTTCGGCTGCATCGCCAGCGCACGGGCGATCGCCACGCGCTGCTGCTGGCCGCCAGATAAATTGGCCGGGTAATAATTCAGACGCTCGCCGAGGCCGACTTTTTCCAGCATCTGTGCCGCCAGTTCACGGCATTCGGCTTCACTCTTTTTCAACACGCGACGCGGGGCCAGCATCACGTTTTCCAGTGCGGTCATGTGCGGGAACAGGTTAAAGTTCTGGAACACCATCCCCACCGAGCGGCTGATTTCGCGCGCTTGTGATTCACGGTCAGTGATGGTCATCCCGCCGAGTTTGATGCTGCCTTCCTGATAGCCTTCCAGCCCGTTCATACAGCGCAGCAAGGTGCTTTTGCCCGACCCGCTGCGGCCGATGATCGAGATCACTTCACCGTGATCGACGTCGAGATCGACCCCTTTCAACACATGGTTGTCGCCGTAGTACTTCTGTACCTGATTAATGGTGATGAGCGGCATTGAATTTTTTCTCCAGGTACTGGCTGTAACGCGACAGCGGATAACACATCAGGAAGTAACCCAGCGCCACCAGGCCAAACACCTTGAAGGGCTGATACGTCACATTGTTCAAAATGGTGCCGGCTTTGGTCAGCTCAACGAAGCCGATAATCGATGCCAGGGCGGTGCCTTTAATCACCTGCACCGCAAACCCCACGGTGGGCGCGATGGCGATACGAATCGCTTGCGGCGCCACGACACGGTACAGCGTCTGACCAAAGTTCAGGCCGAGGCAGCGTGAAGCTTCCCACTGGCCTTTCGGCAAGGCACGAATACTGCCGTGCCAGATATCCACCAAAAATGCGCTGGTGTAGAGGGTTAACGCCAGTGACGCGGCGGTCCAGGGTGCCACATCAATGCCGAACAAGCCCACACCAAAGAAGGCAAGAAACAGCTGCATTAACAGCGGGGTGCCCTGAAACAGCTCGGTGTAGCAGCGAATCACACGCGTCAGCCAGGGGCGCTTCAGCAGGCGTAAAAACAGCAGCGGTAAGGTCACCAGCGTGCCGCCAAAGAAGGCCACCAGTGACAGTAAAATCGTCCAGCGCGCCGCCAGCAGCAGGTTGCGCAGGATGTCCCAGTCGGTAAACGTTGTCATGCGGGCTGCGCTCCGAACCATTTACGTCCCAGCGCCAGCAGCAGCTGTCGCATGGCAATCGACAACGCCAGATAGATCAACGTGGTCACCAGATAGACTTCAAAACTCAAAAAGGTACGCGACTGAATCAGGTTGGCGGCGAAGGTCAACTCTTCATAAGACACCTGAGACACCACCGAAGAGCCGAGCATCACAATGATGCACTGGCTCACCAACGCCGGATAAATACGCTGCAGCGAGGGTGGCAATACCACACGAATAAAGGTCTGGGTACGGCTTAGGCCCAGTACGCGGCCCGCTTCCCACTGCCCGCGCGGCGTCACCTGAATCCCGGCACGAATAATTTCGGTGCTGTAGGCGCCGAGGTTAATCAACATCGCCAGCAAAGCAGCTTCGCCTGCCGTCAGTTTCAGACCAAGATTGGGCAAACCAAAGACGATAAAGAACAGCTGCACCACGAATGGCGTGTTACGAATCAGCTCGACATAGACGCCCCAGATACGGCTTGCCCAACTCGGTTTGCCACTGCGCAACGCTGCACCGAGAATGCCCAAGCTAACGCCGCCTACCGTGGCTAATACTGTTATCTGAATCGTGACCCACAGTCCGGCCAGTAACTCTGGCCAGTGCGGCCAGAGATCTGCAAAATTGAGTTGCCCAATCATCGTGTTATGCGCCGAGGTTGGCTGGCAGTGGTGCTTTCAGCCACTCTTCCGACAGCTTGTTCAGGGTGCCGTCTTTAATGCCCTGCTCAATCAACGCATTCACTTTGTCTTTCAGCGCCGGCTCGTCCTTCTTCAGGCCAATAAAGCACGGTGAATCTTTCAACATGAACTGTGGCACTGGCGCTTTTTCCGCGTTCTGGCGGGCAATCGCAGCGACCACCAGGTTGCCCGTGGCAACATACTGCACTTGGCCAGACAGGTAAGCCGACAGCGTGGTGTTGTTATCTTCATAACGTTTCACCTGCGCATCTTTCGGGGCAATATCGCTTAACACCATGTCTTCCACCGCACCGCGGGTAACGCCGATAGATTTACCGCTCAATGCTGCGGCATCTTTCAGTGGCTCACCTTTCGGACCGAATACGCCGAGGAAGAACGGTGCGTAGGCACGGCTGAAATCGATCACTTTCTCGCGCTCGGCATTTTTACCCATGCTCGAAATCACCAGATCGACTTTATCGGTTTGCAGATAAGGCACGCGGTTAGCACTGGAAACGGGGACCAGCTGCAACTTCAGTTTCATCTGTTTCGCGAGGTATTTGGCCATATCGATGTCATAGCCTTGCGGCTGCAAATCGGTACCCACTGAACCAAACGGCGGGAAGTCCTGAGGTACCGCAACGCGGATCACGCCACGCTTCTGGATATCCTGCAGCTGATCTGCCATGGCGCTGCCAACCTGAGCCATCAACAATGCTGCGCCTGCCACTGCCAGTAAAACTTTCTTCATTATGCACCCCGGTGAGTTTTCGTGAAACAAAAGATTCTTGATAAATCGATTTGCAACTAATGTGCCAACCAAACGCAAGGGAAGTGAAAGTCAGAAAAATCGAATGGATGCTGAGTTTTAGGCAAAAAAACGGGCTTAACGCCCGCGATTTTTTACGATCAAAAAAGGTGCAAAGCACCAAATTGGTGCCCCTTATCGGTGTTCTAACTCATCGAGATGCTGATAAAGGTCGGCTATCTGATGGATACGCTGGCGGCCCTGCGACAACATTTCATGCAGCAATGCGTTGGCCAGCAGATTGATCAGACTCATTGCAGAGGCGTAGCTATCAAAGGCGGAGACGCTATCCAGTGGGGCGCATAATTGCCAGGTCGCCAGCGTGATGATGCCCTGCGCCTGCGGCTCACACAGCGCCAGCACAGGAATGTTGCTCTGCTGCAGTTGCTGCATCAGCGGGCGAATAATGCGTGGTCGCCGACGAAACGCCATCACCACCACCATGTCCTCTGGCGTGATATCCACCAGCTCTTCGCCCAGCGTCTGACCAGGCTGCGGCAACACATGTACCTGCGGGCGCGCCTGCATCAGTTGCTGACGCAGGTGCAAGGCCACCGGATAGGCGTTACGCATACCGATGATAAACACCCGTTTCGCCGCCCCCAGCGCCTGAATCACCTCGCCAAATTGCTGAGGATCAATGCTGTTGACCCACTGCGTCAGGTTAGCCATCTCCTGCTTATAGTGGCGTGATAACAGCGTGTTACCTTGCACCGCATCACGGTTATCGGTCAGTGGCATGCCGCTTTGGCGCAACACGCGCAGCTCGTCGCGCATGTCTTTATATTTCTCATAGCCCAGACGTTTAAACAGACGGCTGACGGTGGCCTTAGATACCCCGCTAAGCCTTGCCAGCTCTGCGCTGTTGTAGCTAATCAGGTCATCAAAATGGTCAAACACAAAATCAGCAATGCGCTGCTCTTGCGGCGACAGTTGCGGATAGTGACTGCGAAGGCGTTCATCAAGCTGTTTCATCATTGGTCCTGTAACTTTCGTTTCACCACAAGCTAGCATAAATCGATCCAGATTAGGTGTTCGTCTAAAACTGGAACAGCTCTTGCTTGAATCTCTTCACGAACGGGCTAAGTCGACTGGTACGCATAAATGCGTACCCTACAAAAAAGGCTGTGCAGCCGTAGGGTCGCCATTTATGACGACCGCTAACAATGCGCGCGCAAATACACACCCTACAAAGCAATATTCGAGAAGAGTTGATTATGATACAGAGCAACATGGCCCCGCTTGGGATGGCCGTCACCCCACATCATCTCGCCAGTGAAAGTGCTCTGGCGGTGCTGCGCGAAGGCGGGAGCGCCATTGAAGCGATGGTCGCTGCCGCTGCGACTATCGCGGTGGTGTATCCGCACATGAACGGCTTAGGCGGTGATGGCTTTTGGCTGGTGGTTCCGCCAAATGGCGATCCAATAGCCATTGATGCCAGTGGTGCAGCAGGTGCGCTGGCGCATCTCGACTTCTATCATGGTGAAAGCCACATCCCACATCGCGGCCCAAAAGCGGCGTTAACCGTCGCGGGCACGGTCAGTGGCTGGCAGGAAGCGTTAACGCTGGCGACTGAACTGGGTGCCACTCCACTGCCGCTTTCACGTTTGCTGCGCGACGCCATCCGTTATGCCGCCGACGGTATTCCCGTCACCGCCTCACAAGCTGCAGCCACCGCTGCCAAGCAACATGAGTTGCTGCAGCAGCCCGGTTTTGCTGCCACCTTCTTACCCGACGGTACTGTGCCCGCGGCAGGCAGTCGCTTCACCCAGCCTGCGCTGGCCAATACGCTCAGCCTCCTCAGTGAGCAGGGTTTAGAGAGCTTCTATCGCGGCGAACTGGCACATCATCTGGCGCGTGAAATGACCGCGCTCGGCATGCCTATCACGCTGGAAGATTTGCAAAAGCAGCAGGCGCGCCGCTGCACACCACTGCATCTGGCACACAGCGAAGGCGATATCTGGAATATGACGCCGCCGACGCAAGGACTGGTATCGTTGGCGATCCTGGGCATCACCGATCGCCTGAACATGGCAGAGGCGGATGAAGCCCAAACCGTGCATCGCATCGTTGAAGCCACCAAGAAAGCCTTTGCGCTGCGTGACAAACACATCACCGATCCCCGCCACATCGACTTCAATGTGCAGGATCTGCTGGATGCTGAACACCTCGCCTCACTGGCGGCGCAGGTTGATGATCAACAAGCGGCAGCGTGGGGCACCGGAAAAGGGCCTGGCGATACCGTGTGGATGGGCGTGATGGACAGCAGCGGTCTGGCAGTTTCCTTTATCCAGAGTATCTACCATGAATTCGGCAGCGGCGTGGTGCTACCCGGCACCGGCATCACCTGGCAGAACCGCGGTGCCGCATTCAGCCTGCAGCCAGGCCACATGCTGGCGCTGGCACCCGGCAAGCAACCGTTTCACACCCTCAATCCCGCAGCCGCTCGTCTCAAAGATGGCCGCACCATGGTGTACGGCTCGATGGGCGGCGATGGGCAGCCACAGACGCAGGCCGCCATCTTTACCCGCCATGTGATCCAGGGCCAGCCATTGCAGCAGGCCGTGAGTGCACCGCGCTGGTTGCTGGGGCGAACCTGGGGCCAGTCCTCTGATTCACTCAAACTGGAATCACGCATCGCACCTGAAACGGTAGAGCAACTGCGTCAGCTCGGTCACGAAGTGGAGTTATTGCCCGACTTCAGCGAAGTGGTCGGCCATGCGGGGGCGATCGTCAGACACAATAACGGCATGCTGGAAGGTGCGTTCGATCCACGCAGCAACGGCAGCGCCGCCGGTTTCTAAGGAGATAACGATGAGTACACAACCGGACTGGGCCACCTATATCGCCCAAATGGAACAGATCCTGGCACTGGAGTTAGATGACGCACGCCGTGCCGAACTGCTCATCCAGTTTAACCGTATTGCGGCCATGGCCGAGCCATTGATGGCCTTCCCACTTGATGATCGACTGGAAGTGGCAGGAGTATTCCATCCATGAAACTGGCCTCGCTATCGATCAAAACCTTAAACCAGGCCCTGAATCAGGGTGAGATCTCCGCCCGTGAGGTAGCTGAACAAACGCTGAATGCCATTGAGCAGCATAATCCGGCGATCAACGCCTGGACCGAAGTCACCGGGCAACGCATGCTGCGTGAGGCCGAACAGGTTGATGGGCAACGCCAACGCGGTGAAGCGTTACCTGCTCTGGCTGGAATTCCCTATGCGGTGAAAAACCTGTTTGATGTTGCAGGTCACAGCACCTTAGCCGGTGCCAGCTTATTCAGTGAGCGCGCAGCGGCACGTGAAGATGCCTGGGCGGTCAGCAAGCTGCGCCAGTCTGGTGCCCTGCTCTCCGGCATGCTCAACATGGATGCCTACGCGTACGGTTTTACCACCGAAAACACCCACTACGGTGCCACTCATAATCCCCGCGATCTGACTCGTATCGCTGGCGGATCTTCAGGTGGTTCGGCTGCAGCGGTGGCGGCGGGCTTAGTGCACTTCTCGCTGGGCACCGATACCAACGGTTCGATCCGTGTGCCTGCCTCGCTGTGTGGCATTTATGGCCTGAAGCCGACCTTTGGACGTTTATCACGTAGCGGTAGCCATCCGTTTGTTGCCAGTCT
Source organism: Pantoea sp. EA-12 (assembly GCF_030053355.1). Taxonomy (NCBI): domain Bacteria; kingdom Pseudomonadati; phylum Pseudomonadota; class Gammaproteobacteria; order Enterobacterales; family Erwiniaceae; genus Pantoea; species Pantoea sp. EA-12. Next base: position 57,445 of record NZ_JASGBY010000024.1, read on the forward strand.
CGATCATATCGGTCCCTTTGCCCGCTCAGTCGAGGATCTGACCCTGGTGTATGACGCGCTGCAAGGTCGTGACCCTGCTGATGCCTTCCAGTCTGAACAGCCTTTGGCTCCGGCGAGTGAGGGTTTAAGCAAAGGCGCTGAAGGCATACGCAGTGCGGTGCTGGGCGGTTTCTTCTCTACCTGGTGCAGCGATGAAGCACGTGCTGCTGTCGCGGTGGTGGCGCAGGCGCTAAATGCCAGTGAAGAGGTGACCTTGCCGAATGCGGAAATCGCCCGCTCAGCGGCCTTTATCATGACCGGTGCGGAAGGCGGAAATCACTATCTACCGGCGCTGCGGAGTATGCCAGAGCAGTTCGAACCTAACTCTCGCGAGCGTCTGCTGGCCGGTGCCATGTTACCTTCTGCCTGGTACGTGCAGGCACAGCGTTTTCGTCGCCACTTCCAGCAGCAAGTCTTGCCGCTGTTTGCGCAGTTTGATGTGCTGATTGCGCCTGCCACGCCCTGTACGGCCACCACTATCGGACAAGAAACCATTCACATCAACGGTCAGGATTTGCCAACGCGCGCCAGCATGGGCATGTTAACGCAGCCGATTTCATTCCTCGGTCTACCGGTGTGTACCGTTCCGTTGCAAACCGCCAGCGGCCTGCCGATTGGCCTGCAGCTGATTGCGGCTCCGTTTAAAGAACACCTGGCACTGCGCGCTGCCTGGGCACTCCAGCAGCAGGGGCTGACCCTGCCACAAACCACCTTGATGGACGCTTAACCATGAAAGCTGAACATATTGACCGTCCGGCCGTGCTCGCCGAAGTCACCGCCGCGTTTTACCGCTACGAAGAGGCGCTGGTGAGTAACAATGTCGACGTGCTGGATGAGTTGTTCTGGCACGATGAGCGTACCGTACGCTTAGGTGCCGGTGAGAATCTCTATGGCATTGATGAGATTCGTGCGTTTCGCGCCGCGCGCCCCTCTAAAGGACTCGACCGCACCTTGCGTAACACCGTGATCACCACCTTTGGCGATGACTACGCGGTGTGCAGCACCGAATTTACCCGCGAGGGCGTAGAGAAGATTGGCCGCCAGCAGCAGACGTGGATCCGCATGCCTTATGGCTGGCGTATTGTGGCTGCGCAGGTGAGTTTGATGAGTTGATTGTAGGGTCAGCATGAATGCTGACCTGAACGTCCTGGTGCGCATTAATGCGCACCCTACAAACCTATCTGATTACACGTTCGGGGCGGGATGCGTTTTCATCCAGTGCTCAGCAATCTGCTGACGCGTACATACCCACACACCTTCATGTTGCTGGATGTGGTCGAGGAAGCGTTGCAAGGCACGGAATTTGCCCGGACGACCCAACAGACGGCAGTGCATGCCAATCGACATCATCTTCGGCGCCGTGTCGCCCTCTTCATACAGCACATCAAACGTGTCGCGCAGATAGACAAAGAATTGCTCCGCGGTATTGAAGCCCTGCGGCGAAGCAAAGCGCATGTCATTACATTCCAGCGTGTAAGGAATGACCAGATGCGGCTTGACGGTGCCATCCTGGCAGGTCACTTGCGTCCAGAACGGTAAATCATCACCGTAATAGTCGCTGTCATAACTGAAGCCGCCCTGCTCCACCACTAAGCGGCGGGTATTGGGACTGTCGCGCCCGGTATACCAGCCTGTCGGGGCTTTGCCGAACAGATCGCGCAGCACATCCACCGCCTGCTGCATATGCTGGCGCTCGGTTTTGGCATCCATACCCTGATAATGGATCCAGCGCCAGCCATGGCTGACCACATCGTACTCAGCGGCTTTGATCGCCTCGACGATCTCGGGATGACGCGCCAGCGCCATCGCAACGCCAAATACCGTTAACGGCAGACCGCGCTTTTGAAACTCATGATGAATGCGCCAGAAACCGGCACGTGAACCGTACTCGTACAGTGAATCCATCGACATGTGGCGATCGGCATAGCTGGCTGCACCAATGATATCCGAAAGGAACTGCTCCGAACCGGCATCGCCGTGCAGCACGTTATTTTCCGCGCCCTCTTCGTAGTTGAGGACAAACTGCACTGCGACCTTTGCCTTGCCCGGCCACTGCGCATGCGGGGGGTGACCCGCGTAACCGATCAGGTCACGTGGATAGTTTTTGTTGAAGCTGTACTCTTTCTTTTCAGATACATCACTCATTCTGCAAATTCCTTCGTCAGTCCTCAACCAGCCCTTAGTTTAGGTGCTGAAATGCACCGCTGAGCGGTTTTTCAATCGGGTAATCCAAATCGCCGTGTTTGCTGGTGCCAAAGCCAAGCGCCACCAGCGACTCCACCATTTTTACGGCGGCACTAACGCCATCAATCACCGGCAAACCTAACTCTTTCGTGAGTTCCTGAGCCAGTGACGCCATGCCCCCGCAGCCCAATACAATCGCGCCACTGCCGTCTTCGCGTTTCGCCTGAATACAGCGCTGGCGTACCTTCTCTTGCGCCACACCGCTACCGTCTTCCAAGGCCAGCACCGGCAAATCGATCGCGTGTAACGCCGCACAGTGATGGGTAAAACCATACTGCTGCAATAAATGACGCGCGATAACCAACGTGCGTGGCAGCGTGGTGACAATCGAAAAACGCGTCGCCACCAGAGTGGCAGTATGCATCGCGGCTTCCGCAATCCCGATCACCGGACCGCTGGCAAGCTCACGCGCCGCCAGCAATCCCGGATCGCCAAAACAGGCAATCACATGGCCGCTCACACCCTGTGCTTTCCCGAGCCTGACCTGCTCCAGTACGCCCACCGCCGCAATCGCTTCATCAAAGTGGCCTTCAATGGACGGTACGCCTTGGCTTGGACACACCGCCAAAATTTCCGTGCCTGGTGCTGCAACGGCGCGCGCCGCTGCGCCGATGGTTTCTGTCATCGCCAGACTGGTATTGGGATTGATCACCTGAATCACTGTCATGATGCGGATCCTTTGTGACCGGAAAATAACCGGGTGAAATCAGGCAACGTTTCGCCACTGCGTTCAAAATGCAGGCTGGAAACAATGTGTTCAAAATGATGCTGCAACGCTTCGGTAAGCGCCTGCAGATCTTTCTTCCGCAGCAATTCCACCAGCCGATCGTGATGATCGCAGCGACAGCCTCGCTGCCAGGGTGCGCCATAAGCGGCAATCACCAGTGAAGAACGCTGCGTCAGGCGCGTCACCATGTCAGTGAGTACCTGATTGCTGGAAATCGCCTGCAGCTGAATATGAAAAGCGGCAGATAAGCGAATGGCAGCAGCACCATCGTGCTGTTCATGCGCCTGCTGCTCTTCCTCAATCAAGCTGTTGAGCGCAGCAAGGTGCGGAGGCTGCACATGCGCCAGTACCGCCGGTAAATTTGCACACTCCAGCAGGCTGCGCGTGGCGAAGATATCGCGCGCCTCCTCCACACCGGGCGTGGCGACCTGTGCACCACGCCTGGGCGAAAGCGTGATCATTTGCACCGCCGCGAGGCGTTGTAGCACTTTACGGATACCGGTGCGGCTTACACCAAACACTTCAGAAAGTGCCTCCTCCGGCAATTTACTGCCCGGCGGCAGTTGATGTTCCACAATGGCGCTCAGCAACGCCTGATAGATGGGTTCGTCGCGATCATTCAGATCGGCAGCCGTTTTCTGGCCTGTTTCGCTCTTCATTACCTGCTCCGGCAAGTGACTGTGCATAGCACATCGTATACGTGAAATTAATTTTTTGTATACAAGAAATCAATTCTGGCCTGGATCCTGCAATACCGTTTCACGCAGTGATTATTCTTCCCATGTTGTTAGAGGAGCAGGTTTCATGCCAAATCAGTCTGAAGTGACCTCTGGGGCCAACGCCCATTACAGTCCACGCCTGTGCAATGAGGATCTGGCGCCCACCCGCGACCAGAACTGGTCGTGGTACAACATCTTTTCTTTCTGGATGTCCGATGTGCATAGCATGGGCGGTTACGTGGTGGCTGCCAGCTTCTTTACTTTGGGCCTGGCCAGTTGGCAGGTGCTCTTGTGCCTGCTGGTCGGCATTTGTATTGTGCAGCTGTGCGCGAATCTGGTGGCAAAACCCAGCCAGATGGCGGGCGTGCCTTACGCGGTGATTTCGCGTCAGGCGTTTGGTGTGTTTGGAGCCAATATCCCGGCGGTGATTCGCGGCTTGATCGCCTTCGCCTGGTACGGGATTCAGACCTATCTGGCGGCCAATGCGCTGATGTTGGTGCTGCTGAAGTTCTTCCCTTCCCTGAGCGGCATGACGCAAAGCAGCTGGCTCGGTTTGTCACAACTCGGCTGGTGCTGTTTCGGTGTGATGTGGTTCCTGCAGGCTATGGTGTTCTGGCATGGCATGAGCGCGATTAAACGCTTTATTGATGTGGCGGGTCCGGCCGTGTACGTGGTGATGGTGGCATTAGCCGGTTGGATTGTATACAAAACCGGTTTTGACGGTATCTCCTTCACGTTGGCCAGCAAGCAACTGAGTACCGGTGAGCAAACCTGGCAGATGATCACCGCTACCGCGCTGGTGGTCTCGTACTTCTCGGGTCCGTTGCTCAACTTTGGTGACTTCTCCCGCTACGGTAAAAGCATGGGCGAGATCCGCCGGGGTAACCGCTGGGGCCTGCCGTTCAACTTCCTGCTGTTCTCGATTGTGACGGTGGTGATCGTCTCGGGTACGCAGTCCCTGTTTGGCCGCATGATTACCGATCCGATTGAGACGGTAAGTATGGTCGGTAACGATGTTGCGGTGGCGATTGGTTTGCTGACGATGATTATTGCGACCATCGGCATCAATATCGTGGCGAACTTTGTGTCACCGGCATTTGACTTCTCGAACTGTTCACCACAGAAGATTAGCTTCCGCACCGGTGGCATGATTGCTGCGGTGGGCTCTGTGCTGTTGACCCCGTGGAACCTGTTCCAGTCACCTGAACTGATTCACTACACGCTGGATGTACTGGGTTCATTCATCGGCCCATTGTTTGGCATCCTGATTGCGGATTTCTACCTGATCAAACGCAGCAAGGTGTATGTAGACGATCTGTTCGATGACACGCCTAAAGGTCGTTACTGGTATCGCGGTGGCTTTAACCCGAAAGCGATTGCCGCTTTGTTGCCGTCAGTGGGTATCTGTCTGGTGATCAGCTTTATCCCTTCGCTGCATGCAGTGGCGAATTTTAGCTGGTTTATCGGCGTGGCACTGGGTGCGGGCTGCTATCGTTATCTGGCGCGTGCCGATCGTGAAGTCTCAGTGGCGGCCTATCGTCAGGAAGTGGCGGTGCAGAAAGATTGATAAGGTGGTCGCCATGAATGGCGACCCAACGTCCTCAAGAGACGTCAGGTGTTTCGAACGGGTTAAGAAAAGCAAAAAGCCGATGCATTTCTGCATCGGCTTCTTTAATGATTGGCGGAACGGACGGGGCTCGAACCCGCGACCCCCTGCGTGACAGGCAGGTATTCTAACCAACTGAACTACCGCTCCGCGCTTTGTTCCCCGTCGAGAACGAGGCGGATATTAATGGTCGCCTCATCACCCGTCAACGATTTTTCTGCCAGAAAAGTTTGTTTGTTGTTTTTTTCATCTTAACGCCGCTTTTCCACGCAAAATCATCTGCTTCAGGCACGCCACAGGCAGCTTCCGCCCTTTTTCAGTACTAAGTCGAGGCGACTCTCGTGCGCGACAATTTCTTCATCGCTCGCACTCACCACACGTAAGCCCGAACTGGGGCGCGCAATCCGTTGAATATTGTCACCTGAGCTTTGACTGCTTTGCTCCCCTTCGACGGAAAACGCCAGCGACGTTTGCCCACCGGTCATCATCAGGAACACTTCAGCCAAAATCTCGGCATCGAGTAATGCGCCGTGCAGCGTACGCTTGCTGTTGTCGATTTCGTAGCGATTACACAACGCATCAAGACTGTTGCGCTTGCCCGGGTACATCTTGCGTGCCATCGCCAGACTGTCGGTGACCTGACAGAAGGTATCCGTTTTACCGATACCCCGGTTCAGCATGCCAAATTCGTAATCCATAAAGCCGATATCAAACGAGGCGTTGTGGATCACCAGTTCCGCCCCCTGGATATAGGCCAGGAACTCATCGGCAATGTCGGCGAACATCGGTTTATCCGCGAGAAATTCATCCGCAATACCATGTACACCAAACGCTTCCGGATCCACCAGCCGATCGGGCTTGAGATACATGTGGAAGTTGTTACCGGTCAGGCGGCGGTTGATCACTTCAACCGCACCGATTTCAATGATGCGATGCCCTTCATAGTGCACACCGATCATGTTCATGCCGGTGGTTTCAGTATCGAGGACGATCTGGCGGTTATTTGCAGTGCTCATAGGACTCGTTTTATGTCAGACTTGGCGTTTTGTCAGAAGGAAGTCTACCAGAGATGCGCAAACAGGTAGAAATATTCACCGATGGATCCTGCCTCGGCAATCCGGGCCCTGGCGGCTTCGGCGCTATTTTACGTTATGGTGCCCATGAAAAAGAGTTCAGCATCGGCTATCGTCTCACTACCAACAACCGCATGGAAATGATGGCAGCGATTGTGGCTCTGGAAGCGCTGACGCAATCCTGCGAAGTGGTACTCAGCACCGATAGTCAGTATGTGCGTCAGGGCATCACCAGCTGGATCCATAACTGGAAAAAACGTGGCTGGAAAACTGCCGATAAAAAACCGGTTAAAAATGTCGATCTCTGGAAGCGGCTGGATTTGGCACTCAGCAACCATGAAATCAAATGGGAGTGGGTCAAAGGCCACGCGGGCCACCCTGAAAACGAACGCTGTGACGAATTAGCCCGCAAAGCAGCCGGTAACCCAACGCTGGATGACATCGGCTATCAGGTTGAATCCTGATCCTTCACTTCACGAAACTGGCGCGTGGCGTTGACCGTTTGTCGCAGTTGCGCTTTGTTCAGGCTTTTCTTCATTTTGGTGGGCGTTAACGGGAAAGTCCTTTTACGCGCCACCACAATATTCAAACAGCCGAGCGCTGGCAGGTGCGCACTGATCACCTTACCTCCCTGATGATGCCATGGCACTACCTGAAAACGGGTGCGATACACCACTTCGTAGTTGAGTAAGCTCAGCCAGTCGAGCAGCCGCGTCTGGCTGAACATGCGTCCGCTCCAGGGCGCGCGCGAATGCAGGCCGGGTATGGCTTTGCTGAGGCCCAGCAGACTGAACGGGTTGAAGCCGCTGATAATCATCCAACCATCATCAATCAACACGCGATCCACCTCGCGCAAGACACGGTGGGGATCCTGGCTCCAGGCCAGCGTATGCGCCATTAAACAGGCATCAATCGATTTCGCTTCAAAGGGTAACTGTGTGGTGTTAGCAATAACCTGCAGGTCATCGCCCTCAATGCCCACATTCACCTGATGTGATATGGCACACTGGCTGGTATTGATTTCGGCGCTGAGGCTGCCAAGCTTAAGCATATGAAAGCCATACACCTTTCCAAGATATGGCTGTAATTGCTGGCTGAGCGCATCGCGGAAGTAGTCTCCCCAAGGCATATCGCGCCAGGAGCGTGGTGCAGTCAGAACTTGGCGTGTTTTAGCTGGCTTCATGCTCTACCATCATCCTTTTTCTACGACCTGAGAGGTGTTTATGAATCTTACCAGTATTCCCGCATTGCAGGATAACTACATCTGGACACTGACGGACGATGACAAAAATTGTCTGATTGTCGATCCTGGCGAGGCCCAACCGGTACTGGACAAACTCAGGGTAAACCACTGGAATCCGGTGGCCATTTTGCTCACCCATCACCATCACGACCATGTTGGCGGTGTCGCAGATTTATTGCAGCACTATCCCGATTTGGCGGTTTTCGGGCCAGAAGAAACCGCTGATAAAGGGGCAAAACAGATTGTCGCCGAAGGTGATGAATTTACGCTGCTGGGGCTAAATTTCCGTGTCATCGCAACACCCGGACACACTTTAGGACATATCTCATATTTCAGTTCACCTTATCTTTTTTGTGGTGACACGATGTTTTCAGGCGGCTGCGGGCGACTCTTTGAAGGCAGCGCTGAGCAAATGTTTGTGTCATTTCAGAAACTTAACCAGCTCCCAGCCGATACCCTGGTTTGCTGTGCACATGAGTACACTTTATCCAATATGAAGTTTGCTGCGGCTATTCTGCCTCATGACCCGAAAATTTTGGCAAGGTATCAGCAAATTAAGGACTTACGTGCAGAAAATCGCATTACTTTACCCACAAAACTGGCACTTGAGCGGGAAATAAATTTATTTTTGCGCACGCAAGATGCTGATTTGCAAAAGGCTTTAGGGACTAATGTGACATCCGCTCCCTTATGGCAAACATTTGCCGATCTACGCGAGAAGAAAGACCGTTTTTGATATTTCTGGTTGTGTTGTGTGGACCCCTAACGTATAGTTGCTCGTCTTTTAAGCGAACTATTGACACACACATGAAGGCTAAAGCGATATTACTCGCCTCGGTCTTGCTGGTAGGATGTCAGGCATCAAGGAATGACGCCAATATCCCCGTACAGCATGCACAGAGCCTGTCTTCAGCTGGTCAAGGTGAAAATGGAAAGTACGGAGATCGATTGTTGTCGCCGCGATGGCAGGATGATGGAACAAGCCTCGCAGAAGATACTGATCTCTGGAATCACATTAGTGACGAGTTGAAGATGGGGATTCCGGAAAACCCCCGGATCCGCGAACAAAAAACAAAGTTTTTAAGAAATAAGAGCTATCTCCACGATGTAACATTACGGGCAGAGCCGTACATGTACTGGATTGTCGAGCAGATACAGAAACGTAAAATGCCGATGGAACTGGTACTGCTACCCATAGTGGAGAGCGCTTTTGACCCACATGCAACATCTTCTGCGAATGCCGCTGGCATCTGGCAGATTGTTGCACAAACGGGCAAAAACTATGGTTTGAAACAGAACCAATGGTACGACGGACGCCGCGATGTGGTGGCCTCGACCAAAGTTGCGCTGGATATGATGCAGCGTCTGAACGGTATGTTTGACGGTGACTGGTTGTTAACAGTTGCTGCTTATAACAGCGGTGAAGGACGTGTGCTGAAAGCGATTAAACAGAATAAGGCGCGCGGCAAGCCGACTGACTTCTGGCACTTATCGCTCCCCCGCGAGACCACGGTCTATGTACCTAAAATGTTGGCCTTGAGTGAGATTCTCAAGAACAACAAGCGTTACGGTATCAAATTGCCGACCCCGAACGAGAGCCGAGCATTAGCGCGCGTGGAAGTGGGACAGCAAATTGAACTGACGCAGGCCGCCGATATGGCCGGATTGTCGCTCAGCAAGTTGAAGAGCTTCAACGCCGGATATAAAAACGGCACCACTGCGCCAAATGGGCCGCACTACATTATGGTGCCGAAGTCCAACGTTGCTCAGCTTCGCAATTCACTGGCATCCGGTGATATTGCTTCCGTGCAGCCCACCGAGATGGCGAAAGTCAGCGCGGCAGGAAACAGCTACACGGTACGTAAAGGCGACACCTTGTCGGCAATTGCCAACAAGCTTGGCGTAAGCGTCAGTGCACTGAAACAGCAGAACAATCTGCGCAGCGCTTCAGTTCGTATCGGTCAGACTCTGACCGTAGGCGGCAAAGCAACGCAGTTGGCAGATAACGGCAACAGCATCACCTACCGTGTACGTAAGGGTGATTCTTTTGCCAGTATTGCAAAACGTCATGGCGTGAATACCAAAGACGTGATGCGCTGGAACAGTGACGCTAAAGACATTCAGCCGGGCGATAAGCTCACGCTGTTTGTTAAGAATAGCGCAACCCCTGATACTTAATGCTCCGAAAAGGCTGACTTTTGTCAGCCTTTTTCATTTTTATTCTCCTGCCATCCTTCCGCTCCCAGACTTGTTTTCACTGTGGCTTTAATCCCGATAAAAAACCTTTCCGCGTGACACTGCTCAAATAACAGTCATGCAATTCTTGTATGGTAGAAAACACCCTTTATGGTTAAAAAATAGCGCAAGTAAAGTAACGTAAATGTTACATCCAATTGCGCATTGTGCCGCTGAATGAAGTTTCCGTGCGGCTTAATTAACCACCAGTTGGGAAAGGGTTGATGATGAGTGATAGCCTGAATGAACAGTTAAGTGCCGACCAAAAAAGTCCACCACCGCAACCACACATTGCAACGGAAAAAACCGGTTGGTTGCCGCGAGCCCATCCTCTCTCATGGGCTATGCTAGTCATTACCACCCTGGCAATCCTGATGAACTCCATTGACCGCATCATCCTGCCGACGCTGCTACCCGCTATCATGAAGGATTTCAATCTGAGCGAGGTACAAGCAGGCTGGATAAACTCCCTGAGCTTCTTTGGTACCCTCTCAGGGGCTGTGCTCTTCGGTTTACTCTCTGACTACATCGGTAGCGGTTACCGCCGCTGCTACAGCTGGTGCCTTGCGGTGCTGGTTGAAATTGTTTCAGGCGTTGCGACTGCGTTTTGCAAGACGTTGGGCGCCTTTCAGGCACTTCGCGTACTCATGGGCATGGGGACCGGTGGCTCAGAACCCATCAACGTCGCGTTACTGGGAGAGTGGTGGCAAAAAGAGAACCGTGGCTTTGCCATTGGCGTGCACCATACTGGCTTTCCGCTTGGGCAATTTCTCGGACCGGTCCTTATCGCCGCAATTTTGATGTTCGGCGACTGGCGCCACGCTTTTCTGTTCATTCCTCTGATTGGACTGGTGATCGTGGTACTGCAGCTGATCATCGGTACCAAAACGAATCATCAGCGTGTGTTTAATTGGATCGATGAAAATAAGTTAACCCGTCCTATCGAGGCCAAACCGCAGAAATCCAGTTTAAAAAATTCTTTTAGCTGTCTGAAGAACCGTAACTGTCTGATGGCGATTGCCTTGGTGTTCGGTTTTATCTGGGCTGAGATGGGTATTGCTAACTTCTTAACCCTTCAGCTTACTCGTGAAGTGGGCCTGGACCTCTCTACCGCTGCCATTATCTCCGGTGCTTCTGGCATTACGGGCTGGATTGGGCAAATTGCCTGGGGCAGCTTCTCTGATAAACGAGGGCGCAAAACGTCACTGACCTTCATTATTGCTGGCTGGATTCTCGCTTGTACACTGTGCATTTTTATCCACTCAGCCACGCTGGCTTGGGCAATATTGATTTTTTGGGGACTCTTCCGCAATTCACCTTATCCGGTTGCCTATGCGCTGTTAATTGACTCATCGCCGCATGCTGCTGCTTCCAGTTTGGGCTTGATGATTGGTCTGGCAGTTGGCATCGCGGGCATATTAGTTGCGCCTGTGAGCGGCTGGATTATCCATACCTGGGGCTTCAGCGTTCACTATTTAGTGATTGTTGGCATGCTCCTGCTCTCCTGTATTCCGCTCGCTCTGATTAAAGAGACGGTAAACATTAAGAAGTGAGGATGAAATGACTGATCTCTGGACGCAATTACGCAGCAGTAAACTGATTGAGCTGAATCACTTACATCAGATAAGTATGCCGGTGTGGCCAACCCATCCTAAATTTACCGTAGCGGATAACGAGAGCTACCAAGGTGGTGATGGTAACTACAATTGTCAGTTGGTGATGGGAGACCATTGCGGTACCCATGTGGATTCACCGTCGCATTTTATTGAAGGTGGCAAAACCATAGAGCAAATCGATGTGCGCCAGCTCATTGGCCGTGGTGTGTTGCTGGATATGCGTGCTACTGCACCCCGCACCACATTTGGTATAGAAGAGATTAAGAAGTGGGAGCAAGAGCATGGCGCGATCGAGGCTGATGATATTGTCGTATTTCGTACTGGCTGGCATGAAAAATGGGCGCTAAAACCCGATCACAGTGCTTTTTTGCAGGACTGGCCCGGCCTCTCAGCGGAAGGTGCAGCTTATCTAATTCGCAAAGGTGTACAGGTCTTTGGCACTGATGCATTGTCATTAGATGCGTTCGGCAATGAGGGCAATCCCGTTCATCTCGAGGTGCTGGGCAACGATAAACTGATCATTGAGAACCTGACCAATCTGCAATTGTTGCCGCCTCGTTTTACCTTTATCGCTTTACCGCTGCGCATTGAACAGGGTTCCGCATCGCCAGTTAGGGCCATTGCGCTTATAACAGATTAGCGAGCAAAGGATCCGGGAGTAAATTCGACCAGTAAAGGATTGTGGTCCGAGGCCTGTGTGACCAGCACAGAGGCTTCACTGACTTTCATATCACGGTAGAAGACAAAGTCTAACGGACGGCCAAACGCTTTACGGCGGTGGTCGTCCGTGAAGTTCACTTCATGCAATGTCATCTCTTCAGCGAAGCGATAAAGCGCATTCATACGCTGGCGGCTCCACGCGTTAAAATCACCAGCCATGATGACCGGCCCACGATGATGCTGGATCTGTTCACCAATTGGTCCGAGCTGTTTGCTGTAAACATCCACGCCAAGGCTAAAATTCACCGCATGAATGTTCACCACCATTAGCATTTCCCCGGTGGGTAATGGATATGCGGTGACTAACGCCGATTTTGCCAAACGCAGTAAAGGTTCGCGCTCACGCAGTGGACAGCAATACACAGGGTGCGCAGAAGCCAGCGTCATGACGCCAGAAGGATGCTGAGGTAAGACGAAGGCGGGGACCTGATCGGCCGCCAGATAGTTACTGGTGGCGAATTTGACCAACTCAGGCGTCGTCTGCGCTTCTTGCAGTAAGACCAGGTGTGCATCTTTGCCAAAACCTTGCAGCACTGACATCCAGTCTGCCCGCTGCTGCTTAAAGATGTTCCACACTAAAACTCGCAACGCCGGATCCGCAGGTAATGGCGCACCGGGCGGCAGTGCCTGCCCAAGATGCAACATCGCCCCTGGCGGAAATATCCGCTCAGCAGGCTGACCCGCCACGTAACGCATTGCATAAGTTTTCTTTCGCACTTTCCCGCCTGGCTGATTGACGACTACGACTTCACCTGACAGTTATAGGGACTTTGGGGCGGGGTTTCAATTGGTGTTGTTAATTGTCGCAATGCGTTTCACAGCATGGAAAAGCCACAACCCGCCAGATAGCGGGTTATGGTGCGTATTATTGCGTTGCTAATTCCATCCGAGGTTTATCGAGTTGACCGCTCAGTCGAACCAGTAGGAGCGCTGCAAACACAATGACCGCGCCAACCCAGGGTGTCTGTGCCAGACCATAATGCTCAACGATATGCCCCCCCACTAAAGACCCCAGCGCGATACCAATGTTAAAAGCTGCGATATTCAGTCCTGAAGCCACATCCACCGCGCCAGGTGCATAGTGCTCCGCCTTTTGCACCACATACACTTGCAGACCCGGCACGTTGGCAAAGGCAAAAATTCCCATCACCAAAACCGTCGCCAGCGCCAGATAGTGCATACTCGCCGTGAACTGGAACACCAGCAGCAACGCCGCAAGTGCAGTGAAAATCAGCGTCAAGGCATGTACCGCCCCACGGCGATCGGCCAGTTTACCGCCCCAGATATTGCCGATAGCCACTGAAATCCCATATCCCAACAAAATCATACTTACCGCTGAAGGAGAGAATCCAGCCAATGACTGCATCATCGGCGCCAGGAAAGTAAAGGCGGTAAACACACCGCCATAGCCCAGTGCCGTAATCGCGTAAATCAACAGCAGGCGAGGGTTCAGCATCACGCGTGCTTGTTGCGACAATGTGGTTACCGGAGGCTGGGCAATGTTACGCGGTATGAGCACCATGCTGCTGACTAAAGCGATCACGCCCAGTAGCGAAACTGCAAGGAAGCTTTCACGCCAGCCGAAATGCTGTCCAATTAACGTGCCTAATGGCACACCTGTCACCAGCGCCACGGTAAGACCACCAAACATAATCGCGATGGCGCTGGCCGCTTTCTCTTTGCTGACCAGGCTGGTCGCAATCGTCGAGCCTACAGAGAAGAAGACGCCGTGGGCTAAACCCGTTAACAACCGAGCAATGATCAACGTCTCATAGTTTGGTGCCAGCCATGCGACCAGATTGCCTATCGTAAAGAGCGCCATCAGGCCCATCAGTAGTTGTTTACGCGGCAGTTTCCCCGTTAGGGCCGTCAGCACCGGTGCCCCCACCGCCACACCGAGTGCATAGATAGAGACCAGCATTCCCGCTGAGGGCAACGTGATGCTGAGTTGTTCTGCAATCGTTGGAATCAGTCCGACGATGACAAATTCAGTGGTTCCGATGGCGAAGGCGCTGATGGTCAGCGCCCAGAGTGCAAGTGGCATGATTGACTCCCAATAATGTTTTGATGGGAGCCATTATCGACTCATGGTTTAATGACAAAAAGGTGCAAAGTAACAATAGACTTTTGCTGTGGAGAGCATAATGAAGGCATCGTCGGATGAACTTAAGGTGTTTATTGCCGTTGTCGAAAGTGGCAGTTTCAGCCGTGCTGCAGAGCAATTACAGATGGCGAATTCGGCAGTCAGTCGTACGGTAAAAAAGCTGGAGAGTAAACTGGGGGTTGCCTTACTGACGCGCACAACACGTCAGCTGGCGCTCACGCATGAAGGAGAACATTACTTCCGCCGCGTACAAAAACTGATGCAGGAGATGTCGACAGCAGAAAATGAGTTAGTGGAACGCCAGTTGGCACCGCAAGGCGTCTTACGCATTGATGCTGCTACGCCAGTCATCCTGCATTTGATCCTTCCGATGATTAAGCCGTTTCGCGAACGTTATCCAGACGTCACGCTATCGCTTATCTCCTCGGAGAGTTTTATCAATCTGATTGAGCGCAAAGTGGACGTGGCGATCCGCGCCGGTAATCTGACGGATTCAACGTTACGCGCGCGCTTGCTGTTTATCAGCTATCGCAAACTGGTCGCTACGCCGGCTTACTTAGCGAAATACGGGATCCCCCACTCCACCGCCGATCTGGCTCATCATGAATGTCTCGGGTTTGTCGAACCATTGCGTTTGAACCGTTGGCCAATCTCAGACAACGGCCGTGATCTTTACGATATTGAGCCGGGAATGTCATCGAACAGTGGTGAAACAATCAAACAACTGTGTCTGGATGATCAGGGTATCGCTTGCCTGTCGGATTATATGGTAGACAGTGAAATTGCTGACGGGACATTTATAGAAGTGTTAGCGGAACGGCGAGTGCCAGTCGAGATGCCGTTTAATGCGGTCTACTACAGCGATCTGGGCGTCAGTCAGCGCGTGCGTGCATTTATCGACTTTCTTAGCGAGTGGGTCAAGCAACAGCCCTGGCGAATCCAGGGCTGAATGTTGAGGGAATCAATCCCAGTCTGGTGCCAGTCCCTCTGGGCTAACCAAACGCTGCTGGCGATCCAGTGCCGAAATGCGCGCCATATCATCAGCATCCAGAGACAAGTCACATGATTTCATATTGCTGGCCAAATTTTCTCGCTTTGTTGAAGAAGGAATGACCGCATAGCCTGATTGCATCGCCCAGGTGAGCACAATCTGTGCCGGTGTAGCCTGGTGCTTATTGGCAATGTCCTGGATAGTGGCATCCTTCAACGCTTCCCCGTATGCCAGCGTCATATAAGACGTGATATGCAATCCTTGCTGCTTCGCGAACGCAACCACTTCTCTGTTCTGCAGGAAAGGATGCAGTTCAATCTGGTTGGTGGCGATGTTCTCAATACCCACCGCTGCAATGGCTTCTTTCATCAGCGCAATCGGGAAGTTTGAAATGCCAATCTGGCGTGTCAAACCCGCTCCTTTAGCTGCCATCAATGCCTGCATGCTCTCTTTGACCGAGACTGCAGCGCCAGGCGAAGGCCAGTGAATCAGAGTGAGATCAACATAATCGGTTCGTAGCTTAGCGAGGCTATGCTGCAAACTGGGTATGAGTTTGTCTGCTGACAGATTTTCGATCCAAATCTTCGTCGTGATAAACAGCTCAGCACGATCAATAGCGCTTTCTGCGATAGCCTGACCAACAGCAGCCTCGTTTTCATAGATTTGAGCCGTGTCGATTGCACGATATCCCAGTTCCAACGCGGTCTTAACCGAATGGATTACTACATCATCTTGCAGGCGGAAGGTGCCTAAACCAAAGGCAGGAATGGTCATAATGTCCTCATCGTATAGTGTTATGTTTCGATGGGGTGCATTGTGGCAGTTTTACTATTGCTGAAAAATCCGCTTATAAGCACAAGAATATTGCATTTCAGTCAACAATATGGCGGGAATTTTGAACATGAAAAAGCCCTGACTTATTAAGTCAGGGCTTATCAATTAAGTGGCGGAACGGACGGGGCTCGAACCCGCGACCCCCTGCGTGACAGGCAGGTATTCTAACCAACTGAACTACCGCTC
>NZ_JASGBY010000025.1:0-72269 GCF_030053355.1 Pantoea sp. EA-12
TCTTAACCACCTCGCCAAAACCTACCAAAATATGGTGTTGGTTTATTAGCGCTGATTTAGTGGGGATCCCTCAGCGCCGAGGCGGGATTTTTTTTATGCCAACGTGCGGCGGGCAAAATCTTTGGGTCGGAAGCCGAGCAAGCCCAACATCACAAAGTAGGCGCCGCCACCGATGGCGCACACCGCCGCCAGACGCAGTAAACGCCACCACATCTGCCCCTCTTCCCACGCCGGCATCACATACAGAATGCCGAGCAGTGCAGCGGCCATCACCACCACCGCAATAAACAACCGCACAAGGAAGCTGAGCCAGCCAGGCTGCGGCTGGAAAATATCTTGCTTGCGTAATTGCCAGTAAAGCAGCGCGGCGTTAAGACAGGCCGCCAGACCAATCGATAATGACAGCCCAGCATGCTTAAGCGGGCCAATAAAGGCCAGGTTCATCAGCTGTGTCATGATCAGTGTGACGATAGCAATTTTAACCGGCGTTTTGATGTCCTGACGGGAATAGAAACCGGGTGCCAGTACTTTCACCACAATCAGCCCCATCAAGCCCACCGAATAAGCGACCAACGCGCGTTGCGTCATGGCGGCATCAAACGCCGTGAATTTACCGTACTGGAACAAAGCCACCGTCAACGGCCCGGAAAGAATGCCCAATGCCACCGCGCTGGGCAGCGCCAGCAGGAAGCACAAACGCAAACCCCAATCCATTAAACGGGAATATTCGTCATGATTACCGCTGGCAAAACTCTTCGCCAGTGACGGCAACAAAATGGTGCCTAATGCCACACCCAGCACGCCGGAAGGGAACTCCATCAGTCGGTCAGCATAGTACATCCAGGATACCGAACCGGAGACAAGGAAGGAGGCAAAAATGGTGTTGATGATCAACGAAATCTGACTCACCGACACACCGAGAATGGCTGGCCCCATCTGACGCATCACGCGCCATACGCCCGCATCACGCAGATTAACGCGTGGCAGCACCAGCATGCCAATTTTCTTCAGATGCGGCAGCTGGTAGAAGAGCTGCAGAACGCCCCCCACCACCACGGCCCATGCCAGTGCCATCACCGGCGGATGGAAGTGTGGCGCGGCAAACACGGCAAAACCAATCATGCTGATATTCAGCAGCGTGGGGGCAAACGCGGGTACCGAAAAGCGATTCCAGGTGTTGAGAATCGCCCCTGCCAGGGACGCGAGGGAGATCAGCAGAATATAAGGAAAGGTCACGCGCAACAGCGAACTGGTCAGGGCAAATTTATCCGCTGTATCGGCAAATCCTGGCGCCGTCACGATAATCACCCAAGGTGCGGCAATCATGCCCAGCACCGTCACCACTGCCAACACCAGCGTCAGCAAACCCGAGACATAAGCGACAAACACACGCGTGGCGTCTTCACCCTGTTTACTTTTGTACTCGGCGAGAATGGGCACGAACGCCTGTGAAAATGCACCTTCGGCAAAAATACGGCGCAACAGATTAGGCAGCTTGAAGGCAACGAAGAAAGCATCGGTGGCCATCCCGGCACCGAAAACGCGGGCCACAATGGCATCACGGGCAAAACCCAGCACGCGGGAAAACAGCGTCATCGAACTGACCGCAGCCAGCGATTTCAACAAATTCATAGTGTGTGGCGCATCCTGAAAAGTTTCGGATAAATGAGCAACTTAGCGCGGACATCCTGTGATGTCCGGCGATAGTCTACTGCCACAGCGGGAAATGACCAGCATTGAGTGTTACAAGGGGTTATTCCTGTTCAGCATCTCGCCACAGTTTTTCTATCCAACGCTGCGCTGCCAGCGCCTGTTCACCACTGGTTTCAGGCATCGTCTGATTTTCTACGCATTGAATAAAATGGCGTGCTGCGCCGCTAAAACCACGCTGCGTCAGGTGGTCTTGCCAGGCTGGCGGCGCGCTGCGATACAAACCACTGCTGTTCTCTTGTTGCCAGTCACGCATTTCGTTGATTTCGATATAGTCGCCGTCACAGATAGCACTGACCACTTCACGCTGTGTGCCGGCACGCCGATGCATGCTGGTGGTGATTTGCAGCGCACCTGCCGAGAAGTGATGCTCCGCGTACAGCATCGCACCCTCGTCATTAGTCTCAATGTGGCCTTGCTCGCGCGTCAGTTTGCCTCCCGCCAGCCACAGTGCGGTATCAACCACATGCAGATAATCATCCAGCAAGGTAAAACGCAGATCATGAGGGCCGACGCTATCCGCGCGATGTTTCTCAATGCGTAAAGAGGCTGCACGCGGCATTTCAATTTTCAACTGCTGATAGCGTGGCGCAAAACGGCGATTGAACGCCACCATCAATTTACGTTTCCGCTTCTCGGCCAACGCCACCAGGGTTTCAGCTTGCTGCAAGGTTTCGGCTAAGGGTTTATCGACACAGACATCTTTACCCGCCAGCAGCAGTGCTTGCACCACCTCAAAATGGCTGGCGGTACTGCTGTGCACAAATACCGCGTCACTGGCCGCGGCCAGTGCATCGAGCCGGCTAAAATAAGGCAGACGATAGCTGTCGCAGATCGGCTGCGCTTTTGCCTGATTGGGCGAAAAAGCCCCGGCTAACTGCCAGCCTGTCGCCTGAGACAACACCGGCAACCAGGCTTTCTGCGCGATGCCGCCTAATCCCACCATGCCAATACGCAGCGTCATCTTAATGCTCCTGTTGCAGCAATTGTTCCAGCTGCGCCACCCGGGCTTCTAACTGTGCAACGCGTGTAGCAAGGTCATCGTGGTTAACTGCACTGACGTTTTCGGATGCTTCTTCCAGCACATCACCACCGAAAAGGTGCATGTAGCGGCTTTCGCGTTTGCCCGGCTCACGTGCAAGGCGCACCACCATCGGGCCATCATCCCGCGTAATTAATCCGTTGAGCGTCTGCTCCACTTCGCTCATGTCGCTGAATTCATGCAGGCGGCCACTGCGGGTACGCAGTTCGCCTGGCGTCTGAGCACCGCGCAAAAACAGCAAGGTCAATACCGCCACTTCAGCACTGCTGAGTTGCAGGTTGCCAAACGCCGAGTTGCAGAAGCGCTGCTCA
Source organism: Pantoea sp. EA-12 (assembly GCF_030053355.1). NCBI lineage: Bacteria > Pseudomonadati > Pseudomonadota > Gammaproteobacteria > Enterobacterales > Erwiniaceae > Pantoea > Pantoea sp. EA-12. The sequence goes on from NZ_JASGBY010000025.1 coordinate 3,064, forward strand.
TATTTGCTCACGCGCTGACCAAAACCGCTATTGGAGGTCACCAGATGCTTCTTCACCAGCTCATCAAGTTGTGACTGCACCTCCATTTCGCTGAGGGTCATCACCGGTTCGCGGTTCGATTTTTGATTGCAGGCGGTGACCACGCCATTGAGGGAAAGTGGATACTGTTCGGGCGTAGTGACCTGCTTTTCCAGCAGGCAGCCAATAACGCGCAGCGCCTGAGCAGAGAGTGCCATCTTCATTTTCAATTCCTTATTATTGTCCACGACGATCCGGGGTCCAGTCGCGCCAGGTGAGCGCCGTGAGGACATGATCCTGCCAGCGTCCATCAATCAGCAAATAGTCTTTCGCATAACCCTCTTTCTCAAAACCGAGTCGTGCCAGCAGATCGCCACTGCGCTGATTATGCGGCATATAGTTGGCCATGATGCGATGAATACGTTGCTGGCGCTGCATATAGCGAATCGCCGACTGCAACGCTTCAAACATCATGCCCTGCCCTTGCCACTTTTCGCCCAGCGAATAGCCGAGATAACAGGCGTGAAAGGAACCGCGCAGCACATTACTGAAATTCGCGACACCGCGTATTTCATGCTCTTCCTGGTCCATCAACACAAAATAGTAGGCAGATCCCTGTTTGTGCATATCAGCGATCAATCCTAAACGCGCCTGCCAGCCGGAGGGATAGCAGTGGCTTTCATCACGCACCGGCTCCCAGGGTTTGAGAAAAACGCGATTTTCGGCGTAATAATCCGCCAGTCGCCAGGCATCGCGTTCGTGCACTAAACGAACCACCAAACGGTCGGTAGTGAGGCGCACGCGTGGGCCAGCAGAACGATAGCCAAACATCATGACTCCTGAAATCCATAACTTTAAGAAAGATGTACGCCAGCGGCGATACTTCTCACTATAACCGTCACCTTGGCTGCGGTAAAACCCTTGCCATAGGGCAAAGTAATTCTTCCCGATCCAGGATTAATATTCCTGCTCATGCGATTAAAAAATATCATCCTGATAACCCTGTTTTTCCCCTGTTGGCAGGCGGAAAATAGACCAACTGGTCTCTTTCTCTTCTCTCCTGCTCAGGATAAAGCATGTCTCGGGTAGCGCGGGCACGACGCCTCGGTAAAACATTTTTGTTAGTAGATAACATGCTGGTGGTTTTAGGGTTTTTCGTGGTATTCCCCCTGATTTCCATTCACTTTGTTGAGCAGCTCGGCTGGGCGGCATTAATGGTCGGCATCGCGCTGGGTCTGCGTCAATTTGTGCAGCAAGGATTGGGCATTTTTGGCGGTGCTATTGCTGACCGCTTTGGTGCGCGTCCCTTGATTGTGACGGGCATGTTGATGCGCGCCGCCGGGTTTGCCTGCATGGCGCTGGCACACCAACCTTGGCTGCTATGGCTGGCCTGCTTGCTCTCGGGGCTGGGCGGCACGTTGTTTGATCCGCCCCGCAGTGCCATGGTGGTTAAGCTGGTACGTGCTCGTGAGCGCGGGCGCTTTTTCTCCCTTCTGATGATGCAAGACAGCGCCGGTGCGGTATTGGGGGCGCTGGTCGGCAGTTGGCTGCTGGCGTGGGATTTCCGTCTGGTGTGCTGGGTGGGTGCAGCGGTATTTGTCGCGGCGGCCATCTTTAACGCCGTGTGGCTACCGGCATGGCGCATTTCGACCGAACGGATTGCCATGCGCGAAGGCATGCAGCGGGTCTGGCAAGATAAGCGTTTTCGCCTCTATGTGCTGACGCTGACCGGCTATTACATCCTGGCGGTGCAAGTGATGCTGATGCTGCCCGTGATGGTCAACCAGGTGGCGGGCGCGCCTGCGGCGGTGAAATGGATGTATGCCATCGAAGCCATGTTGTCATTGAGCCTGCTCTATCCGCTGGCACGCTGGAGCGAAAAACGTTTTCGTTTGGAAACGCGCCTGATGGCCGGTTTGTTCCTGATGACCTTCAGCCTGCTGCCAGTAGGCATGACCGAGTCATTGCCCTCTCTGTTTATGCTCATTGGCGTGTTTTATCTCGGTTCCATCATTGCCGAACCGGCGCGAGAAACGCTTAGCGCTTCGCTGGCCAGTTCACGCGCTCGCGGAAGTTACATGGGCTTCAGCCGATTAGGGCTCGCCATTGGAGGGTTAATTGGCTACTCCGGCGGCGGCTGGATGTTTGATGTTGGGCAGCAGATGGCACTGCCTGAACTGCCATGGATGTTATTGAGCAGCGTTGGCATGGTCACGCTTATGGCCTTGTGGTGGCAGTTCCAACCACGCCCGGTGGCACCGGCCATCTTCAGCAGCTAGTTTGCCCCTGTTGATAATCTCTTCCATACTTCCCGCACGTCCGGAAAAAGGGTGACGCTTGTCACCCTTATCATCACAGGAGAAGCGGGATGAAACTTTACATCTACGATCACTGCCCTTTCTGCGTCAAAGCGCGCATGATTTTTGGTTTAAAAAATCTGCCTGTCGAGCTGATCGTCATGCTCAATGACGACGAGCAGATGCCAAAGAAACTGATTGGTCAGAAGATGGCCCCGATACTGCAAAAGGCCGATGGCAGTGCGATGCCGGAAAGCATGGATATTGTGCGACTGGTGGATAAGCAAGACCGCGAACCGCTGCTGAACGGCAAAAATAACCCGGCGATCAGTGACTGGCTGCGCCGCGTCAATGGCTACATTAATAAGCTGCTGATCCCTCGTATTGCTGACGCCGCCTTTGCTGAGTTTGCCACGCCTGAAGCGCGCAACTATTTCCGCGATAAAAAGCAGGCCAGCCTCGGTGACTTTGGCGAACTGCGCAAACACGCGCCGGGACTGATTAAAAATATCAGTGATGATTTGCGCCAGCTCGATAAGTTGATCGTCAAACCCAATGCGGTCAATGGCGAACTGTCTGAAGACGACATCAATCTCTTCCCGCTGTTACGCTCCCTGACGCTGGTTGCCGGTATCGACTGGCCCAGCCGCGTCGCCGATTATCGTGACAACATGGCGAAGCAAACGCAGATTAACCTGCTCTCTTCTATCGCTGCATAATCTGTGCTTTACGAGAAACGCATCGGCGTTTCTCGTCCCTCTCCTGGTGACTCCTGGCCCGCTTTCAGGCAGGCTATGCCGGGTTTGCCATATCATTCAGGAAGAGGAACGATGAAAAAGGCGATGTACGGGCTACTGGCCCTGTTTTTAGCCGTGCTATTGAGCGGCTGTAACCAATTGACGCAATACACCATCAGCGAACAAGAAGTGAATCAGGCGCTGCAAAAGCGCAATAACTTCGAGAAAGACGTCGGCGTTTCTGGGCTGGTGAATGCGCATATTGTCCTAAGCGATCTGAATAGCCAGATTGGCCGCGAAGAACCGGGAAAGATCACCCTTTCCGGTAAAGCCAACATCAATGTCAGCTCACTGTTTGGCCCGCAGCAGGCCGAAATGCAGCTGAAAATGAAGGCACAGCCAGTGTTCAATGCTCAGGAAGGGGCGATTTACCTGCATGACATGGAGATCGTCGATGCCCAGGTGCAGCCGGAAAAAATGGCCTCCATTATGAAGACCCTGACGCCCTACCTGAATGAGTCGCTAAAGCGCTATTTCAATGAAAAACCGGCCTATGTGCTGAGTGAAGATCGCAGTAAAGGTGAAGCTTTGGCGAAGAAATTTGCCAAAGGCATTGAGGTAAAACCTGGACAACTGGTGATTCCGTTTACGGATTAACCGACACAACCGCACCATCAGGTGCGGTTTTTCATGACAGCAACAAAATCCCGTGCAAACGGTTGCTCACACCCTTATGATTACTCCCCGGCCTAAACGTGCCCTTTCGTTTTTTTCTTAGCCGGAGCCTTTTGAATGACAGCCCAACCCCAGCAAATCACGATTCGCCGCCCTGACGACTGGCACATCCATCTGCGCGATGGCGCGATGCTCAATGCAGTACTGCCTTATACCAGTGCGGTGAACGGTCGTGCGATTGTCATGCCAAACCTGGTTCCGCCAGTCACCAGCGTTGAAGCCGCTGTTGCTTATCGCGAACGCATTCTTGCCGCGCTGCCAGCAGAACATGCTTTCACCCCACTGATGACCTGCTACCTCACGGATTCATTAGATCCGGATGAAATTGAACGCGGCTTCCGCAACGGCACTTTCACCGCCGCTAAGCTATACCCCGCTCATGCCACCACGAACTCCAGCCATGGCGTTACCAATATTGATTCCATTGCCAAGGTGTTAGAGCGTATGCAGCAGCTCGGTATGCCGATGTTGGTTCATGGCGAAGTCACGGATTCACACATCGATATTTTTGACCGCGAAGCGCGCTTTATTGAAACCGTGCTGGAGCCGCTGCGTCAGCGCTTCCCGGCATTAAAAGTCGTCATGGAACACATTACGACTAAAGAAGCTGCGGAGTACCTCGCGGCAGGTAACGAATTCCTTGGCGCCACCATCACGCCTCAACACCTGATGTTCAACCGTAACCACATGCTGGTGGGCGGCGTGCGCCCGCATCTTTATTGCCTGCCGATTCTAAAACGCAATATCCATCAGGAAGCGTTGCGTAAATTGGTCGCCAGTGGCAACCGTCGCGTGTTCCTTGGCACGGATACCGCACCCCATTTGCGCCATCTGAAAGAAGCCAGCTGCGGCTGCGCGGGTGTATTTAACGCACCGACCTCTCTGCCGGCCTACGCCACGGTGTTTGAAGATTTGAATGCGCTGGAACACTTTGAAGCGTTCTGTTCAGAGAATGGTCCCAACTTCTATGGCTTGCCACTCAACGAAGGCACCTTAACCCTGGTACGTGAAACCTGGACAGTGCAGGAAAGCGTTCAGGTCGCCGACGATACACTGGTCCCCTTCCTGGCCGGTGAGACCCTCAACTGGCGCATAAAAGAATAACGTTGCATCTGTTGCCTTCGGCATAATTATACTGTACAAATAAACAGTATATTATCCCGGAGGCTTTTATGCGTGTTGAAATTACCGTTGCGAAAACTCAGCCCCTTCCCCCAGGCGCACTGGATGCACTCAGTGCAGAACTGACCCGCCGTATTTCTCGTGATTTCCCCGATGACGATCACCATGTCAAAGTCCGCTATGCCGGCGGCAACCAGCTCAGCGTATTCGGCGGCGGCAAAGACACGCGGGAGCGTATTAGCGATATTTTACAAGAAACGTGGGAAAGTGCAGACGACTGGTTTATTACTGATTAACTGCCGCAGTGCCGTTTTACCGGGTTTCGCCACCCGGTTTTTTTGTTTTTATTTCCCCCTCGCCAGATAAACTCGCTGCATCTAGACTCTGATCAAACGATCCCCTATTCTTGCCTCGTCATGCTTACAGGAGGTGTTTTACATGACTACTGAAAAACCAGAAGAGGCGATGACCTTTGGTGAGTTACTGGCTTTAATTGCCGAACAACAGCGCCGATTAACCGTGCTGGAAAACGCATTTGCCAGTTTAACGTTCTGTCTCGACGATCGTGCCAGTCAGTTACTGGTGCACAATCTGTCGCTCGAAGCACAAAACCAGAACCATGACGCACAGTTACAGCAGCATTTTACCCGGTTAGCGGAAGAGATTCAGAAACGCAATGGCCAGTCGCCCACAGAACCTCAGGCCTGAGACCAACACTTTCTCTGGTGTCGAGAGTGCCTAAAGTTTCTGGTTTGGTAAGCCGATAATGCTGTTACTGATACGCGTTAGTTTATCGAATAAATGCCCGTCTCACTGGGCATGCTATTATTCGACGAAAGTCGCATTCTAAACGCAATTATTTTAGTTCAGATTTAGAACACCCCACTTTTTAACTATTGTACCGCCTGTTTCATGTTATAATTGTCCCGCTAGTGCAAGAAAAGCCGCATTGAACCTCAAGAAGCACTTCGTTTAACGAGTAATATGGAGGTTATAATGGACAGAAATAAAGACGTCATTCAGACTCATCCGCTGGTAGGATGGGACATCAGTACTGTAGACAGTTATGACGCCATGATGATCCGCCTGCACTCGCTATCATCGCAGGATCAGAAAGAAGAAGAAGCTGACGTGGGGCCCACCTACTGGCTGACTACCGATGTAGCCAGACAGTTCATCTCGATACTCGAAGCTGGCATTGCAAAGATAGAGTCCACAGAGCAATACCTTCGCGATAATCAAAAGCACTAATTTCTTATCTTCGCGTGAAAGGGCACCCAACAGGGTGCCTTTTTCATGGGCGCTCTCTTTTGGTATGCTGTTGAAAATTTTCGCCGTTTTGCAGGAGTGATGGGGTTATGGTTTATGATCTGATTGTGGTGGGCAGTGGATCGGTCGGGGCAGCCGCCGGTTTTTATGCCACTCAGGCTGGCTTATCCGTACTGATGATTGATAGTGCCCACCCGCCACACAATCAAGGCACGCACCATGGTGAAACTCGCTTGATCCGTCATGCGTATGGTGAAGGTGAACGTTATGTCCCTTTGGTGTTACGTGCGCAAACTCTGTGGGACGAGCTGGAACAGCAGAGCGGTGAACGCATTATGCATCGCAGCGGTATTCTTAACCTTGCGCCCATCACTTCTTCGTTTATCCAGAACGTCATCGACAGCGCGAAAGCGTTTCAACTGGACGTAAAAGTGCTGCAGGCTGATGAGGTGCGCAAGCGCTGGCCGCAGGTTAGCGTACCAGACGGATACATTGGCGTATTTGAACCTCATTCCGGCTTCCTCAAATGTGAACAGGCCGTGCGCAGTTGGGTGCAATTGGCCGAGCAAGCGGGCTGTGCCCAGCTGTTTAACTGTCCAGTTAGTGAAATTGGCCGCGATGGTGATCTTCAGCAGGTCACAACGCGTGACGGCGTGTTTCGCGCACGTAAACTGCTTATCAGCGCCGGAACCTGGGTCAGCCAGTTAGTGAAAGATTTGCCGGTCACGCCGGTGCGTAAAGTCTTCGCCTGGTATCAGGCTGACGGTCGTTACAGTGAGAATAACCAATTCCCTGGTTTCACCGTAGAGATGCCAGACGGTACTCATTTTTATGGCTTCCCAGCAGATAACAACGCCTTAAAAGTGGGCCGCCATGATGGTGGACAGCCGATGCAGAAACCTGAGGATCGCAAGCCCTTTGGTAGCATCGCCGCGGATGGTAATGAAGCCTTTAGTTTCCTGCGCCAGTTCCTGCCCGGTGTGGGAGTTTGTTTACATGGTGAAGCGTGCAGCTATGACAACACGCCAGATGAAGACTTCATTATTGATACGCTGCCGGGCGAACCCAATCGTTTGATCATCACCGGGTTGAGTGGACACGGTTTTAAATTTGCCAGCGTGCTGGGTGAACTGGCTAGCGAGTTTGCGCAGGATAAACCGTTCTCCTTCGATCTTGCTCCGTTTTCATTGGATCGATTCGCATAAAATGTCCTGGTGCTGGCGCACTGACGCGCCAGGCTGATTGACATAAATTGACGTTAATTGTTATTTCATGAAACTTTGCCGTAAGCGATGACGCATTTGGTGTAGTAATTGCCCCTTTATTCATTTTTATCCTCATCGATAACACCCTGCCTTCAATAATCCTGGTTAACTTTTAAATAATCACTCATTTATTCCGAATATCATTTCGGAAGTTATAGAAAAGTAAGCCTGATTGCTTTCACATTTCAAAATGTGGATGCTCATTGCTACTTATTTCAATCGCTGGTTCACGAACATGTGGCGTAATTCACCCCAACACTTCGGGCTCGTCTCCATTTTATTACACTGGTTGATGGCGCTGGCTATTTACGGCATGTTTGCATTGGGTTTATGGATGGTCGGCTTGGGGTATTACGATAGCTGGTACCACAACGCTCCGGAAATCCATAAAGGCATCGGCATCCTGTTGTTTGCCGCACTGCTACTGCGCCTGTGCTGGCGTGTGATTTCCCCTACTCCTGTGCCGCTCAAACAGTACTCACCGCAGGTTCGCCGTGCCGCCAGCGCCGCGCACTGGCTGCTGTATGGGCTGTTGCTGGTTCTCTTATTGAGCGGCTATCTCATCTCTACTGCCGATGGCAAACCTATTTCTGTTTTTGGCTGGTTCAATGTACCCGCCCTGTTCAGTGGAGCCGGCGTCCAAGCTGACCTGGCGGGGGATGTGCATTTATGGCTGGCATGGAGTTTGGTGCTGCTTTCCGCGCTGCATGTGCTGGCCGCGTTGAAACACCATTTTATCGATCGAGATGTGACCCTAAAAAGGATGCTGGGTTACCGCATCCCCTTAACCTCTGAAAAGGAAAAGTAACATGTTGAAGAAAACGATATTGGCGTTGAGCGCCGCCGGTTTACTGAGCACCGGTTTTATGGCTAACGCTGCGGAGTATAAGTTTGATAAAGAAGGCCAGCATGCCTTTGTGCAGTTCCGCATTCAGCATCTGGGTTACAGTTGGTTGTACGGCACCTTTAAAGACTTTGACGGTACTTTTACCTTTGACGAAGCGAATCCGGCCGCAGATAAAGTTAACGTCACCCTCAATACTGCCAGCCTTGATACCAATCATGCTGAGCGTGACAAACATATCCGCAGTGCCGACTTCCTGAATACCGCAAAATTCCCGCAGGCCACTTTTACCTCCACAGCGGTGAAAAAAGAGGGGCAGGATTATAAGGTCACCGGCGATCTCACGCTGAATGGCGTGACGAAACCGATCACGCTGGATGCCAAATTAATCGGCGAAGGCAAAGATCCTTGGGGCGGTTATCGCGCAGGGTTTGAAGCCAGCGGCAATATCGTCCTGAAAGAGTTTAATATCAGCAAAGATCTCGGACCCGCATCGCAAACGGCAGAACTGATCATTTCGGTAGAGGGTGTACGTCAATAGCATATATATACCCTAAATACTTCGAGTCCCCTCATGGGGCCTACTCTTGGTGCAGGAAGGCGGCAACTGAACGAATCCCCGGGAGCATACACCAGTATGTGACTGGGGTGAGTGAAGGCAGCCAACGCACCAGCGGCTTGAAGTATGACGGGTATATAGCCTGAAGCCGGGTGACTTCAGGCTATTAAACGATTACTTCTTCTCGGGTACAGGAATAGCCATGGTCATGTTCAGTAATCCGCGAGATTTATTGAACACTTTATTGCCATTTTCCCGACCAGCACGGCGTGCGCGCTGCTCTTCAGGTTCCAGCTTGGACTCTTCCATGCAGATAGGGCTGCAGCAGTTATGGTACTTCTCTGCACAGCTTGGGCACTGAATAAACAGCAGATGGCAGCCGTCATTGACGCAGTTAGTATGGCTATCGCAAGGCGCGCCACACTGGTGGCAACTGGAAAGAATATCGTCGGAAATACGCTCCCCCATACGTTCATCAAAGACAAAGTTTTTGCCTTTGAAACGCACCGGTAAACCCTGCTCACGGGCGCGACGGGTATATTCAATTATGCCGCCCTCAATGTGGGACACATCGTTGAAGCCGTTGTGTTTCATCCACGCGCTGGCTTTTTCACAGCGAATGCCGCCGGTGCAATACATGACAATTTTTTTGTCTTTCTGGTCCTGCAGCATATCCACTGCCATCGGCAGTTGATCGCGGAACGTATCAGCCGGGACTTCAATGGCATTATCGAAATGCCCCACTTCGAATTCGTAGTGATTACGCATATCGACAAAAACCACTTCCGGGTCGTCGAGCAAGGCATTCACGTCCGCGGCTTTTAAATAGGCGCCGACATCACTGGCATCAAAGCTCGTGTCTTCTATCCCGTCCGCGACAATGCGTTCGCGCACTTTAAGACGTAACACCCAGAATGATTTACCGTCATCGTCTAACGCAATGTTCATACGCAGATTGTTGAACGCCGGGTCAAACGCATAGAGCGCAGCCTTCATGGCTTCATACTGGCTGGCGGGCACACTGATTTGCGCGTTAATCCCTTCATGAGCAACGTACACGCGGCCAAACACCTTGAGCCTGGTCATCTCAACATAGAGGGCGTCACGGAATGCTTTAGGGTCGGCAATCTGGAAGTATTTATAAAAAGAGACTGTGGTACGTGGTTCGGTTTCCGCCAACATACGTTCTTTCAGCTCTTTATTGGAAACGAGGTTGTGTAACACTGGCATGGTGTTCTTCCTGTTAGCAATCAGAGAAATTTAGCGCGCACATGATACCTGAATTCCCCCTGAAGCAAAGCCCCTGGACGGATTATCCTGCCAGCCGTGATTATGGGCGCAGTTCTGCGCTGCCATTGCATTTTAATGCGCAAAGCTGCTGCCTTTAGCCAACGTGCAAGCTATGCTTGATTTCAGTCAGCAAGAAAAAATGGCATAATCGCGGCAAATAACAGAAACCGGACTCTCTGGCACAAGACGCAGGATACTGACATTTCAATGACTCAACTTCCCCAATTTACTCGTGAGCTTCTTCATCCACGTTACTGGTTTACCTGGATTGGCATTGGTTTCCTTTACCTGTTGGTATTACTCCCCTACCCGGTTCTGCACGCGTTTGGCTGTGGTCTGGGCCGTGTAGCGATGCGCTTTATGAAGCGTCGTGTTGAAGTAGCGCAACGTAACCTTGAACTGTGTTTCCCTGACATGCCCACCAGCGAACGTGAGGCGATGGTAAAGCATAATTTTGAATCAGTCGGAATGGGGCTGATTGAAACCGGTATGGCGTGGTTCTGGCCTGACTGGCGCATCCAGAAATGGGTAAAAACCACTGGGCTTGAGCATGTGGCTAATGCCTTGGCCGAGAAACGCGGGATTTTACTGATTGGCATGCATTTTCTCACCCTTGAACTGGGCGCGCGCGTATTCGGTATGCACAATCCGGGCATTGGTGTTTACCGCCCCAACGACAACAAGTTGATTGACTGGCTGCAGACGTGGGGAAGAATGCGCTCCAATAAAAGCATGCTTGATCGTAAGGATCTCAAAGGCATGATTCGCGCCATGAAGAACAATGACATCATCTGGTATGCTCCCGACCATGATTATGGTCCACGCAGCAGCGTCTTTGCGCCGTTCTTCGCCGTGCAGGATGCCGCAACTACCACTGGCACGCATATGCTGATTCGTTTGGGCAATCCCAGCGTGGTGCCTTTTCTGGCGCGCCGCCTGCCTAATGGACGCGGCTATGAATTAAAGATGATGCCCGACATTCGTGCGAAGTTCTCACTGGAAAGCGAACTTGATACAGCAACCGTGATGAATAAAGTGGTTGAAGAGTCCGTTCTACTCGCACCAGAACAATACATGTGGTTGCACCGTCGTTTTAAAACTCGCCCCGAAGGTCAACCATCCCTGTATTAATGTGATGTGGAGCACACTCTGTGTTCCACTGTTTTCTGTATGAATTTGGCTTATATCACAATGATATCCGGCTAATTTTGGTAAAACTGGACCAGTCGGAACTCAGGATGATTGTTTCATTGGTACCATCTTTAACTTTATTCAATGTGATAAAACATCAGTGGCGATGCAGAATCTTAATCTTTGTTAACAAAATGTGAACATCATCCCGTGTAACTTATTGAAATTCCCTCTAACAGCATCAACGCCATTTACTGATTGAAATATGGGCGCACGGATCTGATTTTCATCCATTCCAGGCCTATTCCTATTTAATATTGCTGAATGCTTTGGCTCCGCTTATCAATGCAGTAAAATTAACTTACTTAACAAGGTATTGTCTTAGTGCCTGACCACTATATGCCACTTTCATGTTTTTAAAACTATCCTTATTCCATTCTGGAATTTGTCCGCGAAATCGATTCCAGTTAGTTTCAACCGTGACAGTTAGTTCAATAACTGCCCTTCTAAAAATATAAAAAGATTACACACAGCAAATATATCGCAGGTACTTATAATATGAATAAAGGCATCTATTACTACGTAACGATCAGTACCGATCAAGAGGGCTATCACCTTCTGCATCGGAAAGAGTGTAAACGTCTACCCGTAAAGGAGGATATGGTTTTTATCGGTACGCTCTATAATTTAAATCAGGCTTTATCGACTGCGAGAATTAATTTTAAAAAGGTGAAACCCTGTATTAAATGCTGCATCCGTTATTCTGCCCCAATTATTCGCGAGTCTGTACGTCCTGTACTGCATTTCCCGCAAAAGATGATATAAACGGTATGGGTGGTTGAATTTCCCTCAACCACCCACCGTTATTTTCTCGCCGCTCTGCACACTGCCATTTTTTTGTCTATTCTTCTGTGAAATCCTCTTTCTAGCGACAAGGAGTTCACCATGAACCTGTTTAGCACCCTCGAAGAAGCCATTGAAGCTGCACGTGAAGAGTTTCTTGCCAGCCAATCTGATATCACCGCAGACGATGCCAGTGTGAGTCAGTTCGCGCTGCAAAAGTATGTCATGCAAGATGGCGACACTATGTGGCAGGCCGAGTTTTTCGCCGACGAAGATGATCAAGGAGAATGCCTGCCTATCTGCAGCGGCGAAGCCGCACAGGCGGTGTTTGACGGTGATTTTGATGAAGTCGAACTGCGTCAGGAGTGGCAGTCAGAAAATACCCTGCACGAGTGGGATGAAGGTGAATTCCAGCTTGAACCTCCGCGTGACCTCGAAGAAGGCGAGGCTGCAGCGGAAGAGTGGGAAGATGACGATAGCCCCTCAGACAACTGGGCGTAACATTTACTCGTACGGACCGTGATGGGCATCAACCGGTAATAGCAGGGTGTCCATCACCAGCGAGAGCGGCAAATCTAAAATGGTCAGGACGCGCCACGGCCCGTCACGGACATCCCACTGTACGCCAGGATAATATTGGCTACCGTGCCCTTGGCCGGGAATGGTACGACTTATGATACTGCCACAACCGCTCAATAGCAGAATCGCGGCGCTGAGTACGGTTAATTTCAGGAAATCTTTCACAACATTTACTCACAATGAACTGGCGTCAGTTTAACCGCCCGCGTAGTGAAATAACCACACCTCAATACGTAAAGATTACGTTAGTCAGAATCATGGCAAAAAAAAGCGGCATTTCTGCCGCTTTTCGATTTTCCATCTTAACGCTGAGGCAATGCCTCAGGATTGAGTTTCAGCTTTTGATAGCTCTCCACCCATTGATGATATTTATCCGCACTTTCCCACAAACGTGAATGCACACGTGCCAGTACCACCGGGTCACTGATTAACTGCAAGCGTTGCTCGCGGTTCAGTTTTTCCGGTGCATCGCTCAAGGCCTGATCGACGCGACGATCACGCGCATGATCCAGCAAGGTACTTTGCTTGTGACGTGAGGTCGCCATGGCTGTCGCCAGCGCGTTAAACGCCGGGTTGAACAGTGCGTGCATAAAGCCATTCTTCAGCGCGCGCTGGCGGTTCACTTGTAAGTAGTGATCGGTATCGACCAGCTCTTTCGGCGGCTCATACTCTTCCGGAATCAGGAACAGTTTGGCGTTCTTACTTTTCTGCCCCACAGTTGCACGGCTCGACATCACCGAGACAAAAGGTGACAGAATCAGTGAGAACACAATCGGCGCCAACCACCACAGGAAGTTGAGATCCAGCACGCCCATACCCACTGCCCAGACAATACCTAACAGCATTTGCGAACCATGGCGGCGGAAAGCTTCACCCCATGGCGTGGCATCGTCGTCACGCTGCGGTGAGTTCCAGACCACTTCCCAACCAAGGAAGGCGCTGACCACAAACACCGTGTGGAACAGCATACGCACCGGCGCTAACAGCACCGAGAACAGCATTTCCAGTATCAGTGAGCAGAACAAGCGGATGGCGCCACCATAAGGTTTTGCTCCTTTACACCAGATCAGCACGACACTGAGCAGTTTCGGCAGGAACAGCAGCACCAGGGTGGTAGAGAACAGCGCAATCGCCAGATCAGGACGCCACTGCGGCCACACCGGGAACAGCTGGCGCGGTTGCAGGAAGTAGGTCGGCTCCATGAGCGTATGCACCACCTGCAAAGCGGTGGACAAGGCGAGGAACATAAACCACAACGGCGCTGACAGGTAAGACATCACCCCGGTCAGGAACACCGCACGGTGCACCGGGTGCATACCTTTTACCAGGAACAGGCGGAAGTTCATCAGGTTACCGTGACACCAGCGACGGTCACGCTTCAGTTCATCCAGCAAGTTCGGCGGCAGCTCTTCATAAGAGCCAGGCAGATCATAGGCGATCCACACCCCCCAACCGGCACGGCGCATTAAGGCCGCTTCAACGAAGTCATGCGACAGGATCGAGCCCGCGAAGGAACCTTCACCCGGTAGCGGTGCCAGCGCACAGTGTTCGATAAACGGCTGAACACGGATGATGGCGTTATGGCCCCAGTAGTGCGACTCCCCTAACTGCCAGAAGTGCAGACCGGCCGTAAACAGCGGACCATATACGCGCGTGGCAAACTGCTGGCAGCGAGCATACAGGGTATCCATACCGGACGCTTTAGGTGACGACTGGATGATACCAGCGTTCGGGTTCGCTTCCATCATGCGCACCAGACCGCACAAGCACTCACCGCTCATCACGCTATCGGCATCCAGCACCACCATGTAGCTGTAGTTGCTCCCCCAGCGACGGCAGAAGTCATCGATGTTGCCACTTTTACGCTTCACACGGCGACGGCGACGGCGGTAGAAAATCTTCCCTGCCCCACCGACATCACGAACCAGCTCCATCCACGCTTTCTGCTCGGCGATGGCAATATCGGCATCGTAGCTGTCGCTCAGGATATAAACATCGAAGTGCTCGGCATTACCGGTACGCTGCACCGATTCCCAGGTGGCACGCAGTCCGGCGAACACACGCTCAACATCCTCATTACAGATAGGCATGATCAACGCAGTACGGTGTTCAGGATTGAGTGGTTCATCACCGGTGGTGGAATAGGAGATGCTGTACTTATCGCGGCCAATCAGCAGTTGCAGGAACCCCATTAAAGCAGTCCAGAAACCGGCGGAGACCCAGCAGAACAAAATGGCAAACAGGAACAAAATTCCGGTTTGTAATATGTACGGCAGGATCAGCTCAACCGACTGCAACCAGTTCTGGTTAAACAACTCGATCGGATCGAGCAGTGTCCAGCCCTGATAAGGCAGAATGGTCTTCATGTACCAGGTGGCAACCACAGTCTGCAACAGCGTCAGGATCAGCAGCACGTAACGACGCATAGAGCCCACATGGCGCCATTTGTCTTCCGTCTTCTGTTCTTCTGCCGTGGCATAGCGCGGGGTGGATTTCTGACCACGCAGTGAATCCCAGGCGCGGGCAATCGGGTTAGTCCGCCAGATTTCCGGGAACATCAGCGATCGCTTCACTTTTGGCATCGCCTTCAGTGTGGTGCGGTCAAGATAATCCTTGCTGAGCTGTTGGCCATCTGCCAGCGAATCTGGCCACGCCATTTGCACGCGGGATGACACCGATTTGAGCGGCGCATCGTCCGGGCGCTCGCTGGCGGCGTTATCCTGCCCTAGCGACGTATGAATAGCGTGGAACGCCTGAGCATGCTGAAGCGAATCGCTCAGACGAGCCCGCCCTGCCGCATCTAGCGGCAGAGCTTCCACGTAAGATTGAGGTAGAAATATCGATTTATTCATTGGCAGGTAACTGATAGCTCCAGGTTTCCGTCAATGTCTTGTCGCCGCTCACCAGCGCCGCACGCATTTCGGTCGGCTGCTTGTTATCTTTCACGCGCAGACGCAACACTAAACGCCAGCCTTTGGTTACCGGGTTGTAGCGTACGCTTTGCTCAACCACATCGGCGTTATTGCCCACGCTGACCTGCGGCGCGACTTGCGTATTGTCAGGCAGCTTGCTCATCGCTTTACCGACGAAATCGATGGTAAAGGCGATGGAGCCATCTGGCTGACGCACCAGATTAGACTGTTTAACATCACCTGCTGAACGCAGCGTGTTTTTCACCCATGCCACATCATCTTGATGCAACAGGTTTTCATCACGCGTGAAGTGCAGGCGATACTGGAAGTTCATCTCTTTGCCTGGATCAGGCAGTTTTTCCGGCGTCCAGAACGCAACGATGTTGTCGTTGGTTTCATCGGCGGTCGGGATTTCAACCAGCTCAACACGGCCTTTACCCCAGTCACCCATTGGTTCAACCCAGCCACTTGGGCGCAGGTCGTAGCGATCGTCGAGATCCTGATAGTGGCTGAAGTCACGACCACGTTGCAGCAGACCGAAACCTTTCGGGTTTTCGATGGTGAAGGTACTCACCGCCAGATGTTTCGGGTTATTCAGCGGACGCCAAATCCACTCACCGTTGCCCGCGTGAATCGACAGACCATTGGAGTCATGCAATTCATTACGGAAATTGGTGACTGGCGATGGCTGATTAGCGCCAAACAGGAACATACTGGTGAGCGGAGCCACACCCAGTTTGCCGACGTTGTCACGCAGGTAGACTTTCGACTGCACATCAACCGTCGACTCTTTGCCCGGCTTGATGATAAAGCGATAGGCTCCGGCGGCACGCGGTGAATCCAGCAGTGCATAGATCACCAGCTGTTTGTCCTGCGGTTTTGGACGTTCAATCCAGAACTCTTTAAAGCGCGGGAACTCTTCACCTGACGGCAACGCCGTATCAATGGCTAAACCACGCGCTGAAAGACCGTAAACCTGACCTTCACCAATCACGCGGAAGTAGCTGGCGCCGAGGAAACTGGCAATCTCGTCGTCTTTACCCTTTTTGTTCAGCGGGTACAGCACCTTGAAACCGGCAAAGCCGAGATTTTTAACCGAATCAGCATCGTGTTTGACGTTGCCGAAGTTGAAATAGTCGGGGTTGTATTTGATTTCGCGAACTGAAGACGCCGTGACCTCATTAATTTTCACTGGCGTATCGAAATACATGCCCTGATGGTAGAACTCGAGCTTAAACGGCGTGCGCAGTTTGCCCCAGTATGCTTTGTCGTGGTTAAACTGGATTTGCTGATAATCCGCAAATTTCATATCACGAAACTGAGAGGGTAAGTTGCTCTTCGGCGCTTCGTAACCTTTCCCTGCCAACGCCTTAGCTTGTTTTGCCACATCATCAATGTTGAACGCCCAGCTATTGTTGGCGTACAACGCCAGCAGAACTGCCGCGCCTACCCAGCGCATTTTTACCAGTCCTACTTTATTATTCACTTTATTTAGCACATCCCCCCCTTTCGTGCGCTTAAATCAAACCTGTTTATCTTAAAGGATTATTCGGTTTTCCGACAGCATATGCACAAGATTGTTCCGCTGATTTGTAAGCTAAAAGAGTGCTTTTCGGATAATTAAACCCTTCAGGTTAAGATACAGAATCACCTGATAGTATACGCTGTTTACAGGCGGTAGAATTTTCATCCAGCATAATCTGGTTTCAGGGCGAAACCGGCAAGTAAACTGACAAATTGGAAGCTTATGAGTTCAGCAAAACCCGAACGCGAATATTTTCTCGACTCCATCCGAGCATATTTGATGTTATTAGGCGTACCCTTTCACGTCTCTCTGATTTACTCCACTCAGCGCTGGGCAGTTAACAGCCAGGATGCCTCTATGTGGCTAACGGTGTTGAATGATTTTATTCACGCGTTCCGTATGCAGGTCTTCTTCGTTATATCCGGTTATTTTTCCTACATGCTCTATCTGCGCTATAAGCCTCAACGCTGGTTGAAGGTGCGCATGGAGCGTGTTGGCATCCCCCTTTTGACCGCCATTCCGCTGATTACGTTGCCGCAGTTTTTTATGCTAAAAAACCTCACGGATAAGGTAGGGAATTGGGATAGCTTTTCGCTGTATGACAAGTACAACACTCTGGCCTGGGAACTGATTTCTCACCTGTGGTTTTTGCTGGTACTGGTGATCCTGACAGCACTGGGAATGTTGACGTTCCGTTGGTTACGTACCCAGCAACGCCGCATTGATTATCAGCAGATTGGCTGGGGGAAATTGACGCTGGCCTTTTTGGCTTATGCGCTGCTGTGGTGCCTGTTACGCCGCGCCCTGTTTTACACCGTACCCGCGGTTTTCGCCGACGGTTTGTTTAGCGTAGCCGTGATGCAAACTCTGACCTTCCTGCCGTTCTTTATGCTGGGTGCCTTGGCCTGGAAGCATCAGGCATTGAAAGCGCTGTTCGTGCGTTTCAACCCGGTGATGTGCTTTGGTGCCATCGCCGTGTTTATTGCTTACAGCTTGAACCAGCGCTATAGCAGCGGCGACGGTTGGTTATATGAAATTGATGCCATTGTCTCGACCCTGATGGGGTTGTGTATGTTGAATGTCTGTTTTAGCTTTGGTCACAAACTGCTGAACAGCCATTCACCGCGCATTATGTATCTGGTGAATGCCTCGCTGTTTATCTACCTGGTGCACCATCCACTGACCATTCTGTACGGTATTTACGTGGTGCCACACATCAGTAGCAACACACTGGGCTTCTTTGTCGGTTTAGCGATGGTGTTTGGTATCGCCTTTACTC
Source organism: Pantoea sp. EA-12 (assembly GCF_030053355.1). Lineage (NCBI taxonomy): Bacteria > Pseudomonadati > Pseudomonadota > Gammaproteobacteria > Enterobacterales > Erwiniaceae > Pantoea > Pantoea sp. EA-12. Next base: position 21,469 of record NZ_JASGBY010000025.1, read on the forward strand.
TGTACGAAATCCATCTACGTATCCCGCTACTGCGCTTCCTGTTCTCGGGTAAACCGCAACGGAAATAGTGGCATGGTTTCAGGCAATTTGCCCTTTTTGACAACACGCTCTGAAGCTGATGAGCAGGCTGGGGCTGCTCCGGGGCAGGCATCCGCAGCGCTGAGCTGAGTGAGTATGCCAGGAGAGCCCGCAGGACGCGGGCGAAAGGTGGCGCTGGAACATGGATGTTCCATCGGCACCGGTCCGTTAAGGCAGACGAGTGAAGTGAAGGCACCGCGACAGCGGCGCGAGGACCGCCAGCCCCGGAGCGGCCCCAGACGGCGTTATCGTCAGTCGTTTAAAGGACAAGCTTATGGCGACCGAATGCGCCAGAGCGGCTGGTATTAGCCCGAGAGTCGCTACAGCAACCACTCCACCGGTAAGCGCCACACTAGTCGCACCAACAGTCGTTGCATCAAGGTGCACTGCGGTTCGTGTTTATGCACCACTTCGCCCGACTCCCCTTCGTACTCCACCCAGTTCACGCGCCCCCAGTTATCCAGCCTTAATGTCCAGGCACGATCGCGCATCCCGGCAATAAAGCGTTGATGGGTTTGCTGCGCTAAGGTTTCACTTTCAATCACCAAGCCCATCTCGGTATTTAACACCGCCGATCGCGGATCAAAATTAAACGAGCCGATAAACACCTTGCGGTTATCCACGGTGAAGGTCTTGGCGTGCAAACTCGATCCTGAGTTACCGGTCAAACCGCGGTCGTGTGGCGCTTCGCTGGCATTGTCCTGCGGCTTCATCTCATACAGCGCAATGCCATGGCGCAGTAATTTTTTACGCCAGCGTGCATAACCGGCGTGAACAACTGAGACATCGTTTGCCGCCAGCGAGTTGGTCAGTACCGCGATCTTCACACCGCGGCGCTTAAGCGCCACCAGTTGCGCCACACCCGCGCGCGTCGGCACAAAATAAGCTGAAATAATGTCGAATTGCTGCTGTGGGGTGCCGATCACCTCCAGCATACGCTGCGGTAGCAGGCTTGAGCGCTTGGCCTTGCCTAACCCTTTGCGCGGGTCGTCGCTTAACAACCGCGATTCCGCCCAAGTCATCTGCATAGAGCCCTGCTCCATCTGACTCACAAACGATGAGTGTTCCAGCCTGGCAAGATAGCGCTGCACCGCCTCGCTCTGCCGCCATTCCGCCGGTAAGCGCACGGCTTGATGCGCATCGCCGGAGACATCGACCACACTGCGCAATGGCGAAACCGCTTTACTGTTCCAGTACCGCTCAAAATCGTGCGCTACCTGTTGCACCACAGGTCCAATCGCCAGAACGTCCAGGTCAGTGAACAGCGGCTCATCGCCGGTACCAAAATATTCATCGCCGATATTACGGCCCCCCACCAGCGTCACCGCGCCATCTACCGTCAGACTCTTGTTGTGCATACGGCGATTAAGGCGAGCGAAATCGGTTAAATAACCCAGCGCACGCAAAGTTCGAAAGGAAAAGGGATTGAACAGCCGCACGGCAATATTGGGATGGCGATCAAGCTCGGCCAACGTGTCATCGAGGCCTGGCGTGTTGTTGTCATCCAGCAGTAAACGCACCTGAACGCCGCGTTCGGCGGCATCCAGTAAGGCGCTAAACAGCAATCGGCCTGACATATCGTTGTGCCAGATGTAGTACTGCACATCGATAGTGTGCTGCGCCATGCCCATCACCTGGTATCGCGCAGCAAATGCATCTAACCCATCGTTGAGCGGATGAATACCGCTCATATCCGGATGCAGCGCACAGCGCGCATCAATAATCTCTCGCAACCCCTCACCTGACGGCGATGGATATTGCACCGGTGCTGGTTCACTCATATCGAATCCCTGAATTCGCTGGATCTATTATTGTTGGTATGACCGCGCCTCACGGCAATCAGAGGCTTCTGCATCCACCCGCTAACGCGACATGCATTTAAAGTCTAGACTTAGGTCTGCGTTCTGCATCCGGCGTTTACCGTGAGGAGAGGATTATGACTCAGCAATCCCCGCGCCATCACCCGCAACTTTTCCGCAGTTTCTTCCAGGGCAGCTTCCCCTGCTCCACCGCCCGTCGTAGCGGAGGTCGCCGCATGGATATGGTGATCAGCAGCGGGCATGACATGCTACTGGAAAAAGATTACGCCTCGCTGGCACAGGAAGGTTTGCTCACTGCCCGTGACGGCGCACGCTGGCATCTCATCGAAGCCACGCCCAATGAGTACGACTGGCGCAGCTTCTTGCCCATGCTACATGCTGCAGCGCGCAATGATATACAGGTTATCTGGGAACTGGCCCATTTTGGCTATCCCGAGCATCTGGATATCTGGCGCGCCTCTTTCATCGACCACTTTGAGCGATTTGCGCGGGCGATGGCACAGCTGATGCGCGATGAAGGCGTGCAACAACCCTTCTTCACCCCCATCAATCAGATTTCATTTTGGTCTTGGGCGGGCGCGGATGTCTCCTGGCTCGATCCTTACGCCAGCGAACGCGGGCGTGAACTAAAACGGCAACTGGTGCGCGCCTCGTTAGCGGCCATGCACGCCATTCGAGATGTCTATCCCGATGCACGCTTTGTGTTGACCGATCCGCTGGTACAGATCGCGACCGATCCTGACAACCCTGACAGCAAGCCTTACGCCGATGCACAGCATCAGGCGCAATTTGAAGCCTGGGATTGGATCGCCGGACGGGATGCGCCGGAACTGGGCGGACGCGAGGATTTTCTCGATATCCTTGGACTGAACTACTATCCCGACAATCACTGGTTCTTCTCAGGAGACACCATCCCGGCCGATCACAGCGCGTATCAGCCGCTGCATCGTTTGATGTTGCAATGCTGGCAACGCTACCAGCGCCCGCTGCTGCTGGCAGAAACCGGAGCGGAGGGCGATGCACGCGCATCCTGGCTGCGGCATGTCACAGAGGAGGCACGGTTAGCACTGGATGAAGGGGTCGCGCTGGAAGGGATATCGCTCTATCCGGTGGTGGAGTATCCAGCATGGGCCGACGACCGTCGTTCACCGGGCGCATTGTTTGGCTTGGGGGATCCGAACGGCAATCGCACCCTGCATGAAGCGCTGGCGCTGGAGTTACGCAGTCAGCAGATTAAGTTGCAAAATCGGGAAAAGCAGCCTTAAGAGTGTTGCGTTGGCACGGTTTTGGGCGGGCAGGTTTGCACATCGAGTGTGGGATCGGCGGGATGGCGCACATCGGTCAGCCAGGTCATGGTGAACAGGAATACCACGCCGATTAAACAGGCGGACAGCAGGCCAATTATGGCGATCAGTTTGTCATCTCGGGCTTCCATCGACATCTCCTTGCAGGCTTCCATGAACCGTTGCTGACCTTAGCTCATCCATAACGTCACCATCAGGACGAAGATTATAAGGGTAACAGAGGTCACTGCAAGTACCACAATGGCGAAGTGTGCGTCGTCGAGCGACTGTCTTAACGGTTCATCGTGATCGTCAGGTGGCGCGGGTGAACTCATGTTGACTCAATAACAAGAAGACGTTTTAAGCGCAGGATTGCCGCACTGAGTGTAATGAAATGCAGGATAAGGTACAGGATTATTTCAGCATGAAATGACAACGGGGCGCGATTGCGCCCCGTAAACAGCAGATTAGAAATCGTAGCTCATAGAGACTTTCAGGGTGCGTGGGTCGCCCTGCACCAGATAAGTGCCGGTACCATCGACGTTGGCCCAGTATTTCTCATTCGTCACGTTATCCACACCGACACGCCATACCAAATCGTTCTGGCTCACCTTCATGCGATAGCGTACACCCAAATCCAGGGTAGTGTAGCTGTCCAGCTTCAGCGTATTGGCAGAGTTGGCATACTGTGAACCGGAGTGATTCAACATCGCCGTTGCAGTCAGACCCTCAACAGGTTTGATGTCGTATTCCGCACCCAGCACATAGTTGTAACGCGGCACACCAATAGCCTGTTTGCCATCGTAAGTTCCACCCGAGGTTTTCACCATGACTGGATCGATCCAGGTGGCACTGGCGTTCAAACGCAGGCCCAGTACAGGTTCACCAAAGACGTTCGCTTCCAGACCGCGATGGCGTTGTTCTCCGTCCATCACATACGCGCCGTCGCTATTCAGCAAACCGGATGGTTTCTTGATTTCAAACAGCCCCAGTGAACCGCCAACACGACCAAAGTCGGTCTTCACGCCAATTTCGTTCTGTTTGGAGTGCGCAACGCCCGTCACGCTGCCGTAGTTGGTGGCAGTATTTGGTGCTACATCGCCGGGTTGCAACGCTTCGGTATGGTTTGCGTAGAAGGAAACCTCTTTCCACGGCTTATACACCACGCCGTAGGTTGGCATCCAACGGTCATTGGTGTAACGAGAGCTGACGTCCTCTGCACCTGTGCCATAAGCATAGTTACGTACCACCACTTTCTGATGACGGGCACCTACGGTAAACAGCAGCGTATCGTCAAATACGCCCAGGGTATCACTGAGCAAATAACCCTGAGTACGGGTGCGTGCCGTGGTCAGAGGGTCTGAGAACTTACCGCCTGCGAAGGTCGCAGCGGGTTCAGCAACGTCACCACTGTTGTAAATATTGAACGGCGTGCCCACCAGCGACATGTTATAGGCGTTCTTCGCATTAGTGGTTAATGCTGAATAGCCCACATTCACTTTATGGCTGACAAAGCCCGTATGGAAGTCACCACGCAGCCCCACCATGCCGCTCATGTTGTCCTGAATACGGTTGGAGTAGAAGCTACTGATGGTGCCATCACCGTTGGTGTCAGTGACCGTTGGTGAACCATAGTTACCGGTTTCATGCGCGTGCTGCGCACCCAAACCCGCATAGGCGGTCCAGCTATCGGTGATGTCATATTCGGCTTTCGCCATACCGAATTCCGACTCCATATCGCTGTACACCCATTTCTGGCTGTAATTGTGCGAATTGGAAGGGACTTCTGGAATGAAGCTACCGAATTTCACGCCTTGCAGCGCATCGTGGTAGGTCTTTTTCTGGTAGCCAACATCCAGCGAGGTGCGCAGACGATCGCCGCGATAATCGAGGCCCAGCGAAGCGGCCGTGGTACGTTTTTTCTCACCATCGACACCGGTTTCACCTTCACGATGCACGGCATTAAAACGTACGCCAAATTGATTGTTATCACCGAAACGACGTCCGACATCCAGCGTGCCGCCCACCTGAGAAGAGGACGTATAATCTACACCGACACGCGTAATCGGCGTATCTTCCGCATGTTTAGGTTCAAGGTTAATCATCCCACCGACGCCCGATGATGCCGCGCCGTTCACCAGGCTGTTCGCGCCTTTAAAGATCTCAACACGATCAATCAGTGATGCATCCATGACCTGACGAGGCACCACACCTGGCAAACCGCCAAATGTCATATCGTCGCCATCCAGTTCAAACCCGCGAATGCGATAGGCTTCCGCGAAGTTACCGTAACCCTTCACGTTCTGCACGCCAGCGTCATTCTTCACCACATCAGCAATGGTTTTAGCCTGCTGATCCTGAATCATCTTCGAGGTGAAACCGATGACGTTAAACGGCACGTCCATGGCATTTTGTTCACCCAGCATGCCTAAGCGACCACCGTGGGCAATCTGCCCATCAAGATAGGCAGGCACTAAATCATTGCCGCCCGGCTTGAAATCCGCTTGTGGTGTCGCCGTAACGGTGAGGGTCGGCTGATCTTTTTTCACATCAGCCGTTGAGGTTGTGGTGTTGGTGGTGGCAGCCATCACTGGCAAACAACCGACACTGACCATAACAGCGAGTAGCGTCGGTTTCAGTCCGGGATTGAAAGGCGTCATGCGCATGGAAAACCCCTGATAAGAAGTAAAGTGATAATCATTATTATTGCGGTTTGCGATTATGCGTTCTGCTAAAAGGAAAGCAAGAAAAATCGCTGAACTTTCTTAGTCAGGAGTGGTCTGGCAGGGAGAAGCGTTAAGAAAGGGTAAAGATTGCGGAGATAGCGTATCAATTCAGCCATTTTCACGCATTTTAAGTAGGGATTTAAGGCCGGATAAAAATGAAATAGTCACGGCTTCGGTGAATGAAGCCGTGACGCAAAGACGTGTCAGGCATCGCGCCAGCGTTTAAACACCAATGAGGTATTGATGCCGCCAAACGCGAAATTATTGGACTGGATATAATCGGTTTCAAGATGACGCGGTTCGCCGATGATGTAATCCAGATCGCCGCACTCTGCCGCGGGCTGGGTCAAATTTAGCGTGGGTGCGAACCAGCCTTCACGCATCATCTCGATGCTCATCCAGGCTTCCAGCGCACCACAGGCGCCCAGGGTATGTCCAAAGTAGCTTTTCAATGAAGAAATCGGCGTGCTGTTGCCGAAAATCGCTGCCGTCGCCAGGCTCTCAGCGATATCGCCGCGATCGGTAGCGGTACCGTGCGCGTTAATATAACCAATCTGATCCGCCGTCACGCCGGCGCTCTTTAGTGCCCGCTCGATGCAGATCTGCATGGTTTCACGCTGTGGTTGGGTGATATGTGCCGCATCGCAGTTGGTGTGGAAACCCACCAGCTCGGCATAAATCGTCGCTCCGCGCGCTTGTGCATGCTCCAGCGATTCGAGAATCAAAGTGCCCGCACCTTCACCAATCACTAAACCGTCGCGCTGCTGGTCAAACGGCGCAGGAGAGGTTTGGGGAGCATCGTTGCGTTGGCTGGTAGCAAACAGCGTATCAAACACCGCCGCTTCGGATGGACACAGCTCTTCGGCTCCGCCCGCCACCATCACCGTCTGATAACCGTGACGAATCGCTTCCCATGCATAGCCAATTGCTTGGCTACCGGACGTACAAGCGCTTGATGTGGGGATGACGCGGCCGCGCAGGCCAAAAAACAGTCCGGCATTGACGGCGGTGGTGTGTGGCATCATCTGCACATAGGTGGTGCCGGTAATGTTGTTGGTATGCTTTTCGGTCAACATGGTGGCGAATTCGCTCACGGGTCCGGTACTGCCGGTTGACGAACCATAAGCAATGCCGGTTTCGCCGTTGGTCAGCACTGGATGATCTATCAATCCCGCGTGTTCTAACGCCAGTTCAGTGGCACGTGTGGCCATCAGTGACACACGGCCCATGGCGCGAATGCGTTTTCGCGTGTAGTGCGCAGGCAGCTCGAAGTTATCCACTGGTGCGCCGAGCAGTGTATGTAGCCCGTCATAAATCTGCCATTCAGGCATTTTACGCACTGCATTTTGCCCCTGTTTCAAACGAGCCGCCACGGCTGGCCAGTTTTCGCCAAAGGCGGTCACGCCCCCCATGCCGGTTACCACTACACGCTGAATCACAGCATACCTCCGTTGATTGAAATCACCTGGCGTGTCACGTAGCCCGCGATATCTGACATCAGGTAGCTGGCGAGCCCGGCCACCTCTTCCGCTGCCCCCATCCGCTTCATCGGGATCATTTTCAGCGCTTCATCGATCACCAGCGGTTCAAGATCGGTCATGCCGGTGTCGATCAGACCCGGCGCGATGCAGTTCACGGTGATTTTACGTTTTGCCAACTCGATGGCCAGCGCTTTGGTCGCGCCAATGATGCCCGCTTTCGCCGCACTGTAATTAACCTGACCCCGGTTACCCATCAGGCCAGACACCGATGACAAGGTAATGATGCGGCCGCCTTTGCGCAGGCCAATCATCGGCATCACGCACGGATGAATCACGTTATAGAAGCTGTCGAGGTTGGTGTGAATCACGCTGTCCCACTCATCTTCTGTTAACGCCGGGAAGGCGCCGTCACGCGTGATTCCCGCGTTATTGACCACGCCGTAATACGCACCGTGAGCCTCGATATCCTGTTCGATGGCGGTTCGTGTGGTATCGCGTTGTGCGACATCGAACTGCAGTTTACGCCCGCTGCCGCCTGCTGCGGCCATCGACGCCAGTGTCTGCTCTGCGCCCTGCTCATCACGATGATAATGAACCACCACCTCAAATCCATCCTGCGCCAGACGCAGTGCGATGGCGCGGCCAATCCCTTTACTGGCACCGGTCACTAATACGCTGCGTGTCATGGCTGAGTTCCTTGTTGTGCTAATTGGGTTAATTCTTGTTCATCCGGCTGATAGGTATTCAGACGGCCACTGGCGATCACTACGTCATTACAACGGATTTCGCCTTCAAAACTGCCGAGCTTGTCATCGCGCATCAACAGGTGCATCTCAACACGTAAGGTGCTGTTCGCTGCAAAGCTCGGCGTCGTTGCACGATAACCGCGTCCACCCAGCAGCATGCCTGGACGAATTTCCGTGTCGCCGCGCTGGTGCGCATGAAATCCTGACCAGACGCCTACCGTTTGCGCCATGATTTCAACGCCAAACCACGCGGCTAATTCGCCTTGAGGGTTGAGAAACGGAGCCAGCACACCTGAGTGATTGAGGGTGACTTCACACACTACGCTGTCTTCGCAGACCTCAATCACGCGGTCCAGCAACAGCATCGGTGATCGGTGCGGCAGATAATGGCTCACCGGCAAAAAATCAGTCATGGGGCTTTCCTACAATCAGGCAGGTATTGTTCCCACCAAAAGCAAACGAGTTTGAGGCAATTATCGGACGCACCAGCGGTTGTGGCGAGGTCAGTAATCCACACGCGGGCAAGCTACTATCCAGCGTGGTCGCGCTAAAATCCTGCGCCGGTAACGGCAAGTTGTACTGCAAAATTAGCGCCGCCAGCGCCGCTTCTGTAGCACCCGCTGCGCCCAGAGTATGACCGGTAAGATGTTTGGTCGAACTGCAGGGCACGCGATCGCCAAACAATCGATGTATCACCCCGGCCTCTACCTGATCGTTCAGCGGTGTCGCGGTGCCATGCAGATTAATGTAACCAATATCCTGCGGCTGCAATCCGGCCTGCTGCAACGCCATCTGCATCGCGCGCTCAGCGCCCACCCCTTCCGGATGAGGTGCCGACATATGCCAGGCATCCGATGACTCTCCCGCACCGAGCAGCGCTAGCGGCTGAGGTTCGCGCGTCAGCAACAGCAGCGCAGCGGCTTCGCCAATCGAGATACCGTCACGCTCGGCGCTGAACGGTGCACAGTGATGTTCCGATAACGAATCCAGACTGGCAAAGCCATTGATGGGCATACGGCTCAGTGAATCCGCGCCGCCGACCAGCGCCACATCGGCCAGGCCGGCATCGATCAAACGTTGACCGCTGATCAGCGCACGCGCGCTGGAGGAGCAGGCAGTTGAAATCGTGTAAGCCGGGCCATCCAGGTTGAGATAGTGCGCGAGGAAGCGTGAAGGATCACCCAACTCCTGCATGCGATAGTCGTAACCGGGTAAACCCGCATCTCGCTGGCGATCGCCCTCATCCACACCGGAGGTGCTGGTGCCGAGCACAATGGCAACCCGCTCACGGCCGAATTGCGCAATCGCAACCTCCACCGCCGGGCGCATCTGTTCTAGCGCCGCCAGCAGCAGTTGGTTATTGCGGGTGTTATGCGCCGCCAGTTCAACGGGGATTGCTGGCAACGTGCCCTGCACTTCCCCCAGCCAGCAGCCTTTGCCGTGCTGCAACCACCCTTCTCGCGGCTGCATGCCTGGCGCGCACCCTAAGGTGAGCTGGGTAGCAATTTCCGCGAGGCTGTTGCCCAGCGCATTCACCATGCCGAACGCTGAAATGTACATCATGAAGAAGCATCCAGATGCTGGATTTGGATTTGATAACCGAAGGCGCGTTGATCGATGCTAATCGGCTCGCGCACGTTCCCGCGTTGCAGATAACGAATCAGTGTCACTATCTGACCAGTAGGATCGCGTAGTTCGCGACGATCGCCGCTGTCCACCAGTTGCCAACCCGGCGGCAACTGCGGCTGCCAGGCACTGATCGGCCAGTGGCTTAGCATCACATCCGCCAATACCTGGCTGGCGGGAGGCATTTCTGGCAGCGCCATCATCTGTTGCGTATGAATGCCGGTTTTATCATAGGTCACGCGGAACAGGCGAATACCCAGCGATGACAAACCCGCCAGGCTAATCTGCTGTGCATCCGCATTCAGCAACACCAGCAGAGACTGGGTTTTCCCTTTCGCGTGACCGGTCAACAATTGTTGCTGCTGAAAAGCCGGCGAAATCCCCGGAGCAGGCAAAGTGACACGCACCCCCGGTTTCAACCATGCCGTAGGCCGGTTCGATTGGCTATCCTGCTGGGCACAGCCACTCAACAGCAGGCTAAACACCAGCAATAAGGCACCCGTTTTCATCGTTGCTTCCTTTTCCCCGGAGCCAACGCCATGGGCGCCAGCAAAAATGCACAAAAAATCCCGCTGCACAGCACAGTCCCAAAGCCACTGATCGCCGCCGTGCTACTGAACACCAGCATGCCCAACGTCAGCAGTGTGGTCATCATCGCCAGCGTCACGGCCAGCATCGATGTCAGCGGCGTACCGCGTGGATTACTGAAGAACAGCGTGTAATTAATCCCAATCCCGAGCACCAGGATCAGTGCCAGCAGTGCAAACAAGTTCAGGCTGGCACCGATCCAGCCCAGCGTGGCCAGTGCCGCCGCCAGTGATAACCATGACGGCAAGGCACTGCGCAAACCCGCCTGCAAACCGAGACGCACGGTGTAACTGACCGTGATCAGTAACAGCGCCAGTGCCAGTAACCCACTCAACAACGTGCGCCAGAAACGGAACAGTTCATCGTAGCTGGCCTTACGATCGACCCAACTGACACCGGGCTGCTGTGTTGCCAACTCTTGCAGCGCCAGACTGTTTTTCACCCCGTTCACCGGGACCAGGACGCTGCTGCGACCATCGGGCAACGACAACCACAGTAAACGCCAGCCTTCACTCAGCGGGCTCGCCAGCCAGTCGCTGGCATTTACGGGCATAGCATTAAGATCAGCACTGGCTGCGGTGATCCCTGCCTGCTTTAATCGTTCAAGAATAGTGGGGGCCGCCTGCTGCAACAGTTGCACATCTTGTTTTTGCTGCTTCAGGGAGTTCAGTGGCAAAACACGGTAGCCTGCTAACCAGCCCTGCTGCTGCGCCTGTTGTAATTTGGGCGCCAGCGCACTTAGGCGCTGCAGCGCTTGCTGCTCATTCTCCCCCCAGACGACAAACCAGGTTTGGTCCGCCTGCTGGCCGGTCAGTTGCGCCAGTTGGCGGTCCTGGGCCAGTAAACGCGCGGGCGCACTCTGTAAATGGGCAATATCATCATCGATGCGTAGCTGGACCATGCCACTAATGGCATAAACGGCCACCAGCAGCGGCAAACCAAATTTCAGTAAATTGTTACGACGCCAGGCGGCTAACCAGCGCGCCATCCAAACCATGGCCGGGATCGGACGCACCGGTAGCCCTCGCACCAGCCAAGGGTAGAAACAGATCACCGTCAGGCACGATGCACTCAATCCGCTGGCGGCGAACACCGCCAGTTGGCGCAGACCAGGGAACGGCGCTAACAGCATCAACAACCACGCGATGGCGGTGGTACCTAGCGCCAGTAACAGCGTCGCGCGGACTTTGTGCAAACTTTGCCACGGCGAGGACTGCTCGCCATGCACCATCCGCTCCGTCAGGTAGTACAGCGTATAATCGGCAGAGATACCGACAATACTGAGGCTCATCACCAGCGTAGTGAGATGCAGCTCACCAAAACAGATTAAGGTCAGTACCGTTCCCGCCATGGCACCTATCGCCACCGACAGCGCACACAGCGCCAGCGGTCGCAGCGATCGAAACACCAGCCAAACCAGCACCAGTAAACCGCCCAGCGTGACGCTGCCAAGGGTTTCCACATCGTGCTGGGCGCGTTGGCTGGCGTCATCACTGAACAACACCGTGCCGCGTGTTAACACTTGCGCATCCGGCCAGCGGGCTTTCAACTGCTGCGCTAACTGATTCAACGCCGTCACCAACTGATGACTCTGCTGGATGCTAAATGCGTTGCTGGCCAGCTCACCGTGCAGGAAATACCAGCGGCGTGGCTCGGCGTCATTGACCGTTAACCAGCCGTTATGCAGCACCATCTTGCTGGCGTTCTGTTGCAATGCCAGTTGCGCACCGCGTACCAGCAGCAACGGATCGTTGTGGATCTCTTTGCTGCCAACCCCCGCAAAGGCCGAAAACAGCTGCGCCAGAATCCAGTCAGCTTGCGCACCACCGCCGTTTTGCAAGCGCGCGCGGGTCAGGGGATCAATTAACCCATTGCGATGCTGAAACGCATACGCGCCCCAACGCTGCATCTGGTCATCATCCAGCGCACCACTCACCTGCCTGAGCATCGGCAAAGCCTGCAGCTGGCTTTGCCACCATGCCGCCACTGCATCACCGTCTTGTTCTTTAGTACTGACCAGCCACACCAGCTGGCGGTCGAGGCGCTGCATAAATCCCTGCTGAATCTCAGCCGGAGCCTGCCCGAGATTTTGCTGAGGCAGTAAGGCCAGTACGCTGCTGTTCAACTGGCTACGCGGTAACAGCACCGCCAGTGCCACAGCGAGTGCCAGGCACACGCTCAGCCACAGTAGCGCGGAAATTTTTTCACTGCGCTGGGGCAAAACGCGCTCGCTCTTCATCAGTCAGTTGTTGCGGTTCGGTGCGGGTATCGCTCAGGGTGATGACGGTTTTGTCGCCCTGCTTATCATCCAGCGTGATGCCATTGAGAAACGCCGCGCCCTGCAAATCGATACGGTTGAAGATTTTATTCAGCGGCGCCGCTTTTGGTGTCAGGCTGAGCTGCCAGCTGTTGTTGCCACGGTCATGAAAATCGAGGTCAAAGTTTTCACGCAGCACTTTTTCATCCGCCTGGAACAGCGCGCGTAACAGGTGATTGAACTGGAACATTTGTGGATTGCTGTCCGCCGTAATCACCTGTGGCGGCTGGCCACTCATGCTCTGCACCATACGTTTGTCATCCAGGATCAACGTCATGGCAAAGGGCGTGGCCTGATGCCACCACAATCCCTGTTGCTGGGCAATGATCAACTGACCACGCGATACCAACGGCTGGGACATGCCGGCAATGGTGCGCACCTGCTCAAAGTTGGCGCGGATCACCGGTTGGCTGGCAAACCGCTGCTGTAGCTGATCGAGCGTCACCGCATGGGCACTGGCAGCGGTAAGGAGCAATAACAGGCAAAAGGCTCTGATCACGGCTTCACCCCCAGACGCTCAAACAAAATATCCGGTGAGATAAAACTCATCTCCTGGCTCGCAGCATCCACCGCCACCTGTAAGGTGTGTGCTTTGGTGGTGACCTGCCCTGCGGCATTGCGGATCACATAATCGATGCGCAGGCGATTTTCATATTCCGTGATGCTGGCTTCGACGCGGATAACCTCTTCACAGCGCAGCGGCTGGCGATATTTCACCCGCGTATCCACTACCGGCCAGACGAAACCGCTGGCGGTCATCTCGCCATAGCTGTAGTTGATGCTGCGCAGCAAGGCTTCCCTCGCCACTTCGAAGAAACGAAAATAGTTGCCGTGCCACACCACGCCCATTGGGTCGCAGTCGTGGAACGACACGGTTAATGCCACTTCAGCGCGCCAGGTGTGTTCACTCATCGCGGCTCTCCTCATCTGGTAAGGTCCAGAAATCGTAAAAGTTAAACCAGTCCAGCGGCGCCATCAGCGCATGCTGTTGTAATCGTTCGGCGTAGCGATCCACCGCGGTCTGCAGTGCCTGCTGGCGCTGGGCGCGTGGCAGCGCTAACGGATTGGCAAAGGGTTCACAGTGCACGCGCAAAGTTCCTTGCTCACGCAAGGCGAACATCAGCAATACCGGGCAACGCAGGGCAGCGGCAAGCACAAACGGGCCTTGTGGAAACGGCGCCGGACGGCCCATAAACTCACTCCACACCACACGACGTTCCCCGCCACGCTGGCGATGCACGGCCGTGCGGTCACCAACAATCGCTACCCACTCACCGGCATCCAACTTCTGTTGCAACAGGATCGCCGTGTCCGGGCCAATATCCGTCACCGGCATCAAATTCACCCCCGCCTGAGGGGCAATGCTCTCCAGCACCTCGCGAAAACGCTGGGCGTTGTCGGTAAACACCAGCGCGTTAATCACCAGGCCACTGACTTGCTTCGCCATGGCGCGGCAGGCTTCGATATCACCAAGATGCGAGGCCAGAATCAAATGCCCCTGGCCGTCGGCTGCACGGATCACCGCTTCAGCACCCGGCGCAAAATCAATATCACGTCCCCACTGCACATCACCACGCCAGCTGGCGACTTTATCCAGCATGCTGTAACCAAAGCGCAGAAAGTGATGATAGCTGGTGAGCGGCCCTGGCAAGGCGGTTTGCTGCCTGCTGGCTTCTGCTTGCACCTGTTTCAGCCATTGCTGGGATGCGGCGCGTGCTTTGCGACCGCTCAGCCAGTAAACCGCCACCACCGGCCACAGCAGCAGCACAAAGGGCAGACGCCCGGCACGGCGATACAACCACAGCATAAAGCGCAGCCCATGTTGACCGCGACGTTCCGGCGTGGCAGACCAGTGTTGCGTTTGCTGACGGCGGCGCAGCAGCTGCGGGATGCGCGGTAACATGCCGAAGAACAGGCGAGTGTGCATCCACGAGATGCGCAGATTGTCATGCAACGCGTCAAAGTGAGACAGGCCGCTTTCAGGATAGGTCACGCGCGTGCTGATAAACCGACTTGGCGTGCCTTGCCAGTACAATCGCACCATGATTTCTGTATCAAAATCCATGCGCTGCCCAATTGGATGGCTATCGCACAATTGCAGCGAAGGCTGCAGCGGGTACACGCGAAAGCCACACATGCTGTCCTTTAACGAAAACGACAGTGTCTCGACCCACACCCAAAAATGGGTGATATAGCGGCCATACAAGCGCGATTTGGGGATTGAGGCATCGTAAATCGGCTGACCCGAAATCAGGCTGTCAGGATATTGCTGCGCTTCCGCCAGCATGCGAGGCGTGTCTTCAACCTGATGCTGACCATCCGCATCGAGTTGCAGCGCATGGCTGTATCCTGCCGCTGCCGCTTTGCGCAGGCCGGCAATCACCGCCGCCCCTTTGCCCTGATTGGTCGGCAATGTGAGGATATCCAGTTGCGGTGCATTCAGGGCGGCGATCTGCTGTTTGGTCTGCACATCGCTGCCATCATCCACAATGATCACCGGCAGATTAAAAGGTGCGAGACGAGCCAATACCGATGCCAGCATGGCACCGTGGTTGTAGCAGGGAATCAGCACGCAGGGCATGAACGCAGCACTCAACACAGGCGAATCTTCCCACTGCTGGCGATGTCGGCACCATCCTGGCGAATCAGGCTGTAGCTGAAGCTGAGCAGCGATTTCTCTTCCTGCCAGTTGAGTTGCAATTCCAGTTCGGCATCCGGCGGCACCGGCTGTTGGAACTTGATGTTGTCAATTGAGGCAAAGGCTTTGCCAGGCGCCAATCGGGTTAAACCGTAGTGCAAAACCCAGTCGAGTTGAGCCACACCGGGGAAAATGGGTAACGTGGGAAAGTGGCCACGGAACCAAAACAGATCCGCTTTAGCATGCAGGCGCAACGTCAGCATCGCACCCTGCTGCTGGGCGTTGAGTTCAACCGGCAACATCAAACAACTCCTCAATTTGTGGCCACGCACGTTTGCTTTGTGCCGTCACCGGAATGGTAGTGACGACGCGCCAGTAGCGCGGCATGGCAACCGGCTCCAGCCAGGGTTGCAATTCGCTTCGCCACTGTTTTTTTCGCAGCGATAATGCCGTGGCATCCAGCGTTTCTGACAGTGCCAACACCACGCCAATCGCGTGGCGACCATGGCGATGAATCGCTAGCGCCGCTGCATCAGTGACCCCGGGCAACGCCAGCAAGCGGCGTTCAATTTCGCTCAGTGACACACGCTTATCTTCAATCTTCACCACGCGATCCTGACGTCCCGCCAGCTGAAATTCACCCGATGGCTGCTGCACAATGCGGTCATCCAGCGGCCAGCCTTCATCGGTTTCCAGTAAAGGAGAAAACACTCGCCATTGCCCGGCCTGTTGCTCGCTCAGGGTGACGAGGGGGAAACACTGCCACGCCGCGTGTTCAATATTGGCAGAGCGCCAGCCAATCACACCGGTTTCGGTGCTGCCGTAGATTTCATCCACAGCGCAGTGCAGTGCGGTTTGAGCTTGCTGGGCATCAGGCCAGGGCAACGCCCCACCGGCTGACACCACCAATGCACAATGCGGGGCAGTGAGCGAAGGATCGAGACGGCGCAGAAAAGCCGGGCTGCTGATAAACGCATAGCGGCGATCGCTGCGCTGATCGGCCAACTGCTCACCGTAGAAGATTTGCTGCGCCGCAAGCGGCAAACTTAGCGCCATCGGCAGGACAATACGAAATGTCAGACCATACAGGTGTTGATGGCTGACTGATGCGATCACGTGGCACTGCTGTAAACGCTCGCCCCACAGGTGAGCAAGCCAGTGCGCCTCCAGATCCAACGCACGCAGTGATTTCACTACGCGGCGCGGTGTGCCCGTCGACCCCGACGTGAACAGGACTAAGGTTGCGTCATCCGCTATCGCAGGCAACTCACCCAGCGCCAGCGCACCGTCCCAGCGGAGATGCGGCATTGACAGGGTCAGTGGCATATCGCTGATCACACCGTCAAGGTGCTCGGCCATCTCTTCGAGTTGCGCCGCGCGGCAGTGTCCGGGGATCACCGGCGTCTTACCGGCGTACCACACGGCTAACAGCGCAGCCGTGAAATGGTAGCTATTGTCGAAGCACAACGCCCAGTGTTGGCCGGGTTGGCTGCGTAATTTTTCCGCGAGCGCCTGCACCTGCTGGCGCATCTCTGATAACCAATGCTGTTGCTGGCCTTGCCAGGCCACCACGCGATCAGTCGCAGCCAGCCAGTCGCGGCTACTCAGAACCTTCATGCTTTGTTCCTCAAACGCTGACGCAGCAGCCATTCGCCGCCCATCAACGACCCCATCAGCAGATAACTGATGCACCCATTCCAGAGTGTCCATAGCGTGACATTATTGAGCAGGCAGGGGATCAGCGCCACGCTGCCATTGAAGATAAAAAAAACGCACCACACCTGCGTCACCTGGCGGGTATAACGCACCGCGCGCGGTGGCAATTCGGGTTCGCGTAGCCGCGCTAAGCGCTCTACCAGCGGCATCGGGCTCCACAAGGAGCCCCCGAACAGCAGCAGCATCAAGCCATTCACCACCACCGGATACCAGAGCAGCAAGTGCTGGCTGCGCAGCAGCAGGCTGGCCAGGCACAACAGCGATCCCACCAGCGCCATCAGCAGCATAATCCGGCCCATCGCCCCTTGCGCACGGCGCAAACTCCAGATGCGCCAGCCAAACACCAGCGCCAGCACCACTATCACCCCACGCCATTGTGGATGCGTGATCGCGAGCCATACCAGAAATGGCCAGGCCAGCAGCGCCATTGCATTGAGCAGGCGCAGGAGTACAGGCATCAGGCTTCGTTGTGCATCAGTTGGTCAACCGCGTCCACCACATCCTGCACGGTACGCACGGCGCGAAACGCTTCAGGTTTGATTTTGCGCCCCGTGCGTTTTTGCAGATGAACCACCATGTCGACCGCATCGATGCTATCAAGCTCCAGATCTTCATACAGACGCGCGTCCGGGCGAATATCATCGGCATCAATTTCAAACAGCGAGGTCAGCAGCGAAGCCACTTCCTGGTAAATTTCGTCTTTGTTCATCATTTTGACTGTTCTCAGGCTTGCTGTTGTTCAACAAACGCGGCCAGCGTGGCCACGGAAAAAAAGTGCGCACGTAGCGTTTCGCTCTCGGCTGAAAGCTGTACGCCGAAGCGATTTTTCACCGCCAGTCCTAGCTCCAGCGCATCAATCGAATCGAGGCCCAGCCCTTCACCAAACAGTGGCGCATCGGTTTCTATATCGTCCGGGCTGATATCTTCCAGATTCAGCGTGTCGATAATCATCAGTTTGATATCGTCAATCAGTGCTTGCATAACTTACGTCGTCTCTTCAGGGACCAGCGCCTGTTGCAGGTGACGCGTCAGGCGACGTGCAGCCAGCGGCTGCGCATCTTCATCGGCTTCACAAAAGGCATGGCTATCAATACGCGATTGTACGCGTACAGTAAAAAGGGGTTTAACCAGCGGAATCTGATACCAGCGGCTCTGTTTATCGAGCATACGCTGTGTGCAGCTAATATGTACCACGCGCAGATCGCATCCCGCTCGCACCGCAATATTGGCGGCACCGCGTTGCAACTTCAGCGGCTCGCCGTAGCGCGTGCGCGTGCCTTCAGGGAAAATCAGGATAGTGTCACCCCGCGCCAGGCGCAGTTGGCTGTCTGGCAGTAGCGTGTCGGCTTCGCTATTAATTAAGTAATCTGCGGACTTGATGACGCCGCGAAAAAAGACATTGCGCTGTAACTCAGCTTTGACCAGACAATCCATTTCTGGCAGTACCGAGGCAATCATCACGTAATCGATCAATGAGGGATGATTAGCCACAATCAGGCATCCCTGATCCTTGCGCAGCAACTCCGCCCCAATAATCTGGTAATCGTAAACCCCGACAAAGCGGCAAAAGCGCAGGAAACAGCGGAAACTCCAGGCGATGCTGCTACGGGCAATTTGCCTGCGACGTAAGCCATCACGCTGGAGTAGCAGCAGTAGATTGAACCAGGTGACAGAGAGCAATAAGCCGCCCACACTGAACAGCGTGAAACTGACGGCGGTCATCACCAGCCGCCAATAGTAATTGAAGCCAGCACGACGATGCTGAGACAGAGCGTTATCCGCCATTATCGCGCTCCCAATGCCAGTGATGGCGTTCGCCTGGGATAGTGACGCGATCGCTACCCTGCATCATGGCGTGCAGAAACTGTAAACTTTGCGGTAATGAGAAGGCTGCAGGCTTCGACGCCTGGCTTTCGCAGCGCCAGCCGGTTCCGGCACTCAGCAGCAGCGCCACTGCATAGGGCGCATTGAACGGGTCGATTTCCGGCAGCCAGGGACGATAGTAGTCCGGCACCACACCTTCGAAATCCACCAGCAATACTTGCTGATAACCGGCCTGGTGTAACGCAGTCACTTCGACTAATCCCTGCTGGAAACTGTCGATACCGGCGGAAATTGAGGTCGACACCAGTGGCTGACGAGCAGCAATGGTGAGGCTGCCCACCGCCGAGTTATGCACTGACATGGCGAAATCTGTCGGTGACAGCGCCTGTTGCTCAGCCAGCGCGGTGAGAATCCGCAGATTGCGCTCTAACTCACCGTGGCGGCTGGTGAAGACAATGGCATCAACCGATTGACGTGCCAGCAGTGCCAGGCCGCACTCCACTGCCGCACGGCTGCCCGCGCTGAGGCGGCGCGCCGTCATCATCGGTAAAAATTGCGATTTCGCGATGGGTTGTGTGGCGTCCAGCATCGGTGCATGCCCGGCCCAACGCTGCCAGTCGTCAGCAGTGCTATGTCCCGGCGCTATCGCGTGCCAGTCAACCAAGGTGTAAGCGAGTTTCATACCTGTATTCTTTCTTCAGCCTCGGGGATGTTCAGATTTCGCTGTGCGGCATCCCTTCCCTGCTTGCTTTCTATTCCCGTCATCCGTCTCATGCGGATGTCGCCGATTAACAAGGCGGGCACCTGGCCCGCCTGTTTTCTATTTCGGCAGCATAGCAGCTAACTTTACAACAATGTGTCAGCCGTGATGCATGGTGCTTATTTTACTGCCTGAACGGCGAGACGTGTCTGAATACCCTGGTTCAGGTTTTGAATCCAGCGGTTGTAATTGCGATGAATCTGGCCGCTGCCTGCTTTCAGATTGGTACTGCTGACATAATCAATACGATAGCTGTTGGCGGTGTAGGTGATACGAATATCAGCAGTATGACCACGCTCTGCCAGCTGGCCGTTCATCACGCCAGGTCCCGCTGGGGAAATCACCCAGTGGTTGGCCGCTCCTGCTTCCACAATTGCACGCTGCATCTGGCTATCGGAGTAGCTCTGACCCACGGTCTGGCTCACGTTTTGAATCGGCGCAGTGCGTGGTGCGCAACCGCTCATCAGCGCGGCGGTAATGACTAATGCGAAAACAGCTTTTTTATTCATCATTTCCTTTTTTTCCCTTGTCATAGCAAGTCGCACATGGCGGCGACCGTGCAAGTAAACCTACATGCACAATTCCGTTCAGACTTTGTAAAGCGCGCAAATAATACCACTATATGTAAAGACAAGTAAAAAAAAGCACGAATAACTTAAGAACGGTCTCATACCACGGGAAAAGCTGAATTTGGTCGCTGTACAGCGAAAAAAATGCCGCAAAATGGGGTTGCGGCATGAAATTTAACCTCGCCAACCGCCGCCCAAGGCACGATAAAGATCGATTTGCGCCAGCAGCAGCGTATTTTTCACTGAGACGATGTTCAACTGAGTGCTGAACAGCGTGCGTTGCGCATCCAGTTCATCCAGGTAAGAGGCGTAACCGTTCTGATAACGGTTACGCGCAATACGATACGCTTCTGATACATAGCCTTCCTGCTTCTGCAACTCAACCAGCTGCTCCTGGCTGCGACGAATGGCATCAATGGCGGTATCCACTTCGGAGAAGGCACTTCGCACCACCTTTTCGTAGCCGTAAAGTGCCTGATTACGCGCGGCCATCGCCACATCGACCTGCGCCGTCAGCGCTTCACGGTTGAGCAGCGGCGCCAGAATACTGCCGCCAATGCTCCACAGGCGGAACGGGTTATCCAGTAGCTCATGAAGTTGATAGCTTTGCAGCGTGCCGCTGGCCGTGAGATTCAGCGACGGTAACAAATCGGCCTGTGCTGCGGCCAGAGAGGCATCGGCGGCGATCAGCTGGCGCTTTGCCTGTACGATATCCGGGCGGCGATTAAGGAGCTGAGACGGCAGTAACGACGGCAGCGTCTGTGGTTTGATATGGTCAAACTGGCTGTTACGGGCAATTTCACGTGGGTTCATGCCCACCAGCACGCTCAGCGCATTCTCCTGTTGCTCAATTTGATGCTGTAACTGGGGGATTTGCGCTTTGGCGGTCTGATATTCCGATGCTGCCTGCATCCACTCCAGGCGCGAGGTGTAGCCGGTTTCAAACTGACGCTGCGCCAAATTGAGTGAGTTTTCACGAGTTGCCAGGGTCGCGATGGTTACCCGCAACTGCTCATCCAGCGCACACAGACTCAGATACCCCGATGCCACCGAACTGGCAACAGTGAGTTCCGCGGCTGAGGCTGCGGCACGCTGCGCCTCCAGCGAGGCCTGCGCGGCACGAATGCTGTTGCTGCGGCTGCCCCACAGATCGACCTCATAGTTCGCCTGCAGCAGCCCCTGGAATACGGCGTTTTCATATGGCTGCCCTGTCACCGCTGACAAGGCGCGTTGATGGGTGGCTGCCACACCCGCCGACAGCGTGGGGAAGTTGTCGCCCTGTGCTGCCCTTAGCTGGGCGCGATATTGATCTACTCGCGATCGCGCAGTGAGGATATCGCTATTGTGCTGCAACGCCTGATTGACCAGCCGATTAAGATTCTCGTCCCCAAAGCTTTGCCACCACTGTGCTTCTGGCGCGGCTGACGGCCCCACCTGCTGCCGCCAGCTATCAGGGATCGGTAATGACGTCGGCGCTTTTTCGACTTCAGTGGCACAACCGCTCAGGATCAACGCAATAAATGCCCCCAGCAAGACCTGCTTCATGGGGCGTCCTTATGCGGCTCGGCAGCGGTATCAATATTCACTTCCACCGACATCCCCGGACGCAGTTCATGGGTGTCACCGAGAATGCGGATACGTACCGGAATACGCTGCGCGATTTTGACGAAGTTACCGGTGGCATTATCGGGTGAAATGGCACTGAATTCGGAGCCCGCAGCCGGAGAAATATACTCAACCCGGCCCTCGTAACGCTTGCCTTCTAGCGCATCGACACGCAATGTCACCGGCAAACCAGGGCGCACCCGCGCCAGCTGCGTCTCTTTAAGGTTGGCAATCACCCATTTGTTATCCGGCACCACTGAGGTCAACCGCGTACCGGCCGTCACGTAGGTGCCTTTGCGCACGGATAACTGCCCGAGCTGACCACTGTCTGGGGCAATAATGCGCGTATTGGCAAGATCGATATTGGCTAACTCCAGCGCAGCTTGGGCGCTTGCCACATCCGCCTCCAGCGAGCCTCGGTTCACTACCACGGTCTGCAAACTTTGCTGCGATACCGCCACCTGGGCATCGGCCTGACGCAACTGCGCCTGTGCCTGCGCATTTGCCGCACGTGCTGCATCGCGTTCGCGTACCGACAATGACCCATCCGCCGCCAGATTTTCAACGCGTTTAAGATCGAGACTGCTTTTCAACGCCTGCGCTTTTGCATTTTCCAGAGCGGCTTTATTACTGAGGATGGTGGCTTCGGCGCTGCGACGCTGCTGTTGGTTGTTGTTTTGCGCCGCAATTTTCATATCCAGCTGCGCCTGTGCCTGATGCACCCGCTGGCGATAGATACGATCGTCGATGGTCATCAACAGTTGTCCCTTGGTGACAGGTTGCAAATCCACCACCTGAACATCGGTGAGATAACCGCTGACCTGCGGGCTGATAAAGGTGACCTGGCCGCGTACGTAGGCGTTTTCCGTTGATTGAACGGTACTGGTAAACGGCCACAGCTGCCAGGCATACAAAATCACCAGCACGCCAACAATGACGATGCCGCTGCCGAAAGCGATGGAAAGGATACGTCGGCGGTTGGCGCGTTCGCGTTCCGCAGCCTGAAGATCATCCTGTTGGCTCATGAATTCTCCGTATGATGTAAAGCTTGCTGATTTTGCTCGGTCAAATCACGGCGTGCCTGACGCCAGTTGATAAAGCGCAGCCGTGAGAGTCGCCATAACACCCATATCAGCGTGATCAGCGCCAGGGCGGCGGTCAGTAAATAGGTATCGTTGTACGCCAGTACGTTGGCCTGCAGCGTGGCGACCGTTTGTAACTGGCTGGTGCTTTGCGCGCTGAGCAAAACATTATCTGAGAGTTGGCTGCTGAACAGCGCGCTGTATTGGCTTAGCCGCTCGGTGACATTCGGGGCAAGCTGTGACAGCTGATCGCCCAACAGACTGGAATGATATTTCTCGCGCCACGTCTGGAAGGTGCCCAGAATCGCTGCACCAATCAGCCCGCCTAAGTTTTGGCTCATACCAAACAGCACAACAAAACTCACCAGGTTCTTCGGCTGCGTCACCACGCCACCTATCCCTAACAACATGGCCGGGGCAAGGAAGAATGCGCTACTGAAACCGAGTAAGAACTGACTGATATACAAATTATTGGCGCGCGTCAGCGGGCTGGATTGTGCATCCATGTACGAGGCGATAATCATCACCACCAGCGAAGTGACAATCGGCCAGCTAAGGTGGGTGGGTTTGATTGTCAGCGCACTGGCCACCATGCCACAAATCACCCCGGCAATAATGGCCAGCGCCAGACCGCGCATCTGATCATTCAGCAGACCAAGCTGTTGCAGAAAGCCCACGGCCCCGGTGTTCTGTTCGGCCAGCACAATACGCATCATGATCATGACAATGCCGAGTCGGACGATCATGCCGTTGCTCAACCAGCGGGTATTAATCAGCGGATTGGCGCGGTTGTGCTCGACCACCACGGCGGCGACGATCAACACCAGAGAGATGGCGAGTGAGATGCCTAACCAGGGGGTGGTAAACCACCATTCAATGCGTCCGAGCGACAGCACGCCGCAGAGCAGCGCCATACCGGGAGCCAGCAGGATAAAGGTGACAAAATCCATCTTCTCGAAGGCTTTGATGCGATCGCCCGGCGGCAGTTTAACCACCAGCACGCAGCCCAGCGCAATCAACGCCAGCCCAAGTTCAAACAGATACAGACCGCGCCACTCCTCCAGCTGCAGTAATTCAGTCGAAAACAGGCGAGCCAAAGGGATGGCCAACTGTGAGGCAGTGATACCAATCACCAATGCTTTCAGCCGGTGTTTCGCTGGCCATGCCTGAATTTGGTAATAAATGCCGAGCGAGCTGAGTGCCGCGCCGACCATACCATGTGCGGTTCTAACAATAATCGCCGAGCTAAGATCGTTCGCAAGAATATGGAAGAACGCCACAATGACGTACAGCACCAGAAAAGCTTCGGTGAACAAGCGCAACCCGAATTGCTGGCGGAATTTCACTAACAGCAAGTTGATGGAGATATTACCCATCACATAAACCGCAGGCAGCCAGGCGATTTCATTGGTGTAAGCACCAAATGTGCCCTGCAAATTGGTGAGGTTGGCGGTGACCAGCGCATTACTGAGTGCACCAGTAATGGAAATCAGCAGTCCAATGATGCCAAATGCCACCCGCTTCGAGGGTGAATGGAGTGGCGTGGAAGGCGAGCCGGGCAGCATCGGTTTTTCATGCGGCAGCCACTCTCGCTGGGCATAGGGATTGCGTTTGGCCACGACTAGCTGCTTCCCAATTTAGCCAGCAGCTGTTGCAACACTTTTTCAGTCACGGCCAGTGCTTCAGGGTCGATGTCCGCCAGCAGTTGCGCACGCAGGGCATCCGCCTGTGTTTTGACCTCGGCAAAGGCCACGTTTCCTTGCTCTGTCAGCACCAGCAGACGTTTACGCCGGTCCTCTTTCGGCTGCACGCGCGCCAGCAATTGCTGCTTGACCAATCGATCGACCAAAGGCACCACACTCGCTTCTTCCAGGCCCAGCAGTTGTGCCAGTGCTTTTTGTGTTGGCGGTTCATTGGCGGTGGCGACGGTGGCGATCGCCATCCAGCTGCTCATACTCAGACCGCTCTCTTTCAGGCGGCGATCCACTGCCAAACGCCATGCGTGGGCTGTGAGATGCAATAAACGAGAAAAAGGTTGTGGATAGTCGCTCAAAACGTAGTAGCCTAATGGTTAGGTTTCTAACTAAACGGGTGCGTTATTATAAGCAAAGCCGAGTGCCATTGAAAAGTTTGCTTACATTGCCACCGTCAATGACGCACATCCCCTACGCTCTATTCTTCCTTTTTATTGTACAACATGATGATGATATCGATGCTGTACAATCATTTTGTATAAGTTTTCAGTCTCAGATATCCAGTTAACTTACTGTATTGTAATGATTAGCACGTTATGCACAAAAAATCACTTGTACAAGTTGCATCAAATTGTATAACTTTACCTCCCGTGAGCCAGCTAATGGCTCCGTAACGAATGATGCATATTGCGTCGCCTCTGAAGGTGTATTGGATTTCCACCTTCAGAGGTGTCTTTTTTGCGTTGGTTGATGAGTTTGGGTCATACGTGCCTGTCCGCACGTATTTTTTCATCATGGAGCTGAAGGCATCTCTGCCAACAGACCGATCATAAGGGCTTCACACATGCAAAATACTGCAACCAGCAGCGAAGCCATCGCTGACTACTTTAAACTTGCAGGTAACAGCGACAGCGTTGAGATGGAAGTGTTTGGTCAAATTATTGCGGAAATCCTGCAGGGTGGCATGCAGGTGACGAATAAGACGATTATCGCTTCGTTAATCCAGCGTCTGGAAATGGAAAGTGATGTCATCACCTTAGATGTTTATCGTCATTTACTGGAACTGGTGGTGAATAAAACGCCAGACGATATTCAGGTTTAATATCGATTCCAGGGACGGAATCACGCTTATTTGCCTACCCTTTTTACTAGCACCCTTCAGCTTTGCCAGTTAACATCTTCCTCGTCTGATTTCCATCTGGTTACTGCCATGCCGTGACAGCATGCGCAAAATAATAAAAGAGCCTGCAAAATTTATGAGCCAACCCACTGAACACGCCCCAGCGGTGAACGATATCACGGTGGGCAGCGTGCTACGCTCGCCTGCTTTACTGACACGAGAGTGCCTGGCGGGTGTCATCACCGCGCTGGCACTGATTCCTGAAGTCATCTCATTTTCTGTTATAGCCGGCGTCGACCCCAAAGTGAGTCTGGTCGCTTCGGTCGTACTTTGCCTGACGCTCTCCATTCTTGGCGGACGTCCGGCGATGGTCACCGCAGCAGCCGGTTCGGTAGCGCTGGTCATTGGCCCGATGGTGCACGTTCACGGCGTGGAGTACATCTTACCGGCTGTGATCCTGGGGGGCATTATCCAGATCATCTTCGGCCTGGCAGGATTATCCCGCATGATGCGCTATATTCCGCGCTCAGTGATGATCGGCTTTGTGAATGCGCTAGGAATATTAATTTTCTTTGCACAAGTCCCGCACGTTTGGGGGCAGTCAGGATTGGTTTGGGTGCTGTTTGCTGCCACCCTGGCAATAGTTCTGTTACTGCCAAAAATCCTGAAAAGCGTTCCATCCCCGCTGGTGGCGATTGTGGTGGTCACCGGTGTGGCGCTCCTGATGGGTTATCGGGTACCCAACGTCGGCGATGAGGGGCCAATGAGTGCGGGCCTTCCAGGTTTTACCACGTTGTTAGTCCCTTTTAATCTGCAAACGCTACAAATCGTCTGGCCTACAGCGCTAAGTATTGCCTTTGTTGGTCTGATGGAGTCGCTACTCACGGCGAAACTGGTTGACGATATTACGGATACCCCTTCAGGTAAACGCCGTGAATCCTGGGCTCTTGGCGTGGGCAATATCCTTGCTGGATTCTATGGCGGCATTGCCGGCTGTGCGATGATCGGTCAGACCATCGTCAACGTGGAATTGGGCAAAGCGCGTACCCGAGTATCTACTATTGCAGCGGGTATCGTGCTGCTGTTGCTGGTCACGGGTTTGAGCCACATTATGGCGCAGATCCCGATGGTGGTTCTGGCAGGTATCATGATGGTGGTCGCTGTCAAAACAGTGAACTGGCATAGTCTGCAACCGGCAACGCTCAAACGTATGCCGTGGTCCGAAACCTCAGTTATGGTACTCACCGTGGCCGTCACCGTATGGACAGGCAATCTGGCACTGGGCGTTCTGATTGGTGTCATTCTCGCCATGATGCTGTTTGCACGCCGCATCGCGCACGTTATCCACGCTGAACGTAAGTTGAGTGAAGACGGTGAACAGGTGCATTACGCCGTACGCGGACCGCTGTTCTTCGGCAGCAGTAACGATCTGTTTGAACACTTCGACTACGGTCACGACCCTAAAATCGTCACCATTGACCTGACGCATGCGCAAATCTGGGATGCGTCGAGCGTCGCGGCACTCGATGCGATTGAGCATCGCTATCAGCGTCACGGCGCAGCGGTACAGTTTATTGGATTAGATAACCGCAGCAGCGATTTCCGCGATCGATTGAGTGGCAATCTGGGATAAGTTTTTTAGGGAGGCCTGAGGGCCTCCCCTATTGATATATTGAACACGACAAAAACAAAAAAACCGCCCTTAGGCGGTCACGACATTACTGCATATTGCTTTGATTTTATTTGGTTTTAGGTCTTGCTAAATATGGTGCCCGGGGCGGGACTTGAACCCGCACAGCCATAAGCCGAGGGATTTTAAATCCCTTGTGTCTACCGATTTCACCACCCGGGCAGGGTGTAAATTGGAGGCGCGTCCCGGAGTCGAACCGAGGTAGACGGATTTGCAATCCGTTGCATGGCCACTCTGCCAACGCGCCTTTATTCTGATATGTCACCCGTTAGAAACAGGTCACTAAATTTGGAGCGGGAAACGAGACTCGAACTCGCGACCCCGACCTTGGCAAGGTCGTGCTCTACCAACTGAGCTATTCCCGCATAATCTTCGTCTTTCACTTTGCTGCTGCGTTGGCTGCTTTCGCTCAACCACGTCACTTACTGATGTAAGCTCCATGGTACTCGCTCAATTGCCGCCTTGCTGCAAACTGAAATACTCGATTCTGTACTTCATCTTTCAATTTGCTGCTGCGTTGGCTGCTTTCGCTCAACCACGTCACTTACTGATGTAAGCTCCATGGTACTCGCTCAGTTGCCGCCTTGCTGCAAACTGAAATACTCGATTCTGTACTTCGTGCCTTACCGAACTTACTGATTTCACTCAGCTTCTTGCAGACTCGCTGCCGTTCGATGCGATGCATTCTACTTATCTGACGCAATGAGTCAACAGAATTATCCACGCAGTGCGTCCGTTTGCTGCTTTTTGAATCGTATCGATCAGCTATCGAGCAAATCGCCACGTGCTGCGCTCAAATACTGGAACATTGACCAGAAGGTCAGCACCGCCGCGATGTATAACGCAACCACACCGACGCCGACGACAGTGGCATCTGGGCGCCACAACAGGACAAACAGTGAGAACATCTGCGCAGTGGTTTTGACTTTGCCAATCCACGACACGGCAACGCTGCTGCGTTTGCCGATCTCCGCCATCCACTCACGCAAGGCAGAGATAATGATTTCACGCGCAATCATGGTGGCAGCAGGTAAAGTAATCCACCAGGCGTGAAAATGTTCCGCCACCAGCACCAGCGCAATCGCCACCATCACTTTATCAGCGACCGGGTCCAGGAACGCGCCAAAACGCGTGGTCTGCTTCCAGCGACGGGCAAGGAAGCCATCAAACCAGTCAGTTATCGCAGCAATCACAAATATCAGCGCGGTGACAAAGGGGGCCCAGTGAAATGGCAGATAGAATGCCAGCACGAAGAAAGGAATCAGTACAACTCGAAACAGGGTAAGACACGTCGGAATGTTAAATTGCATATGCCAGTAACTGTCTGGTATGGGTAGGATTTAACGTATGTTCCTACATTGCCCCCCCTGTTTCAACGTTAGTGTTTCAGCGAGTGGTATATTTTTTCCGCCAGTGCAAAGGAAATCCCCGGTACTTTGGCTATCTCATCAACGCTGGCATTCATCAGCGGTTGCAGGCCACCCATGTACTTAAGCAGCTGTTGACGCCGTTTTGGCCCTACGCCTTCTATGCTTTCCAGTGCACTGGTGTTCTTCACTTTTGCGCGTTTTTTCCGGTGCCCTGAAATTGCATGATTGTGAGAGTCATCACGAATGTGCTGAATGACATGCAGTGCTGGCGAGTCCGGCGGCAGGGAGACGCCCTCTCCTTCCGCTTCGAAAAACAGAGTTTCCAGCCCGGCTTTGCGATCGCTACCTTTTGCCACGCCCAGCAAAATGGGTCGATCTTTATCCCATGGCACATCCAGTTCGGCAAACACTTGCTTCGCTTGCGCCAGCTGACCTTTTCCCCCGTCAATGATAATCACATCCGGGATCTTGTCTTGTTCCAGCGCTTTGCCGTAGCGACGGCGTAACACCTGATTCATCGCCGCGTAATCATCCCCCGGCGTGATGCCTTCAATGTTATAGCGGCGATAGTCTGAACGCAGTGGGCCATCACGGTTAAACACCACACAGGAGGCAATAGTCTGCTCACCCATGGTGTGACTGATGTCGAAGCACTCCATGCGTTTGATGCTATCAAGCTCAAGAAATGCCGCCAGCGCCGCGAGCCGTTGTTGAATAGTCGAGTGCTGGGAAAGTTTAGTGGTTAATGCTGTCGCGGCATTGGTGCGTGCCAGCTTGAGATAGCGTGCGCGATCGCCACGCGGTTTACTCTGGATGTTCACTTTACGCCCGGCTAACTCACTCAACGACTCAGCCAGCAATTCACGTTCGGGTAAATTGAAGTCGAGCAAAATATCGGCGGGCAATGTGCGTGCTTCACTCCCCTGCAGATAAAACTGGCCGACAAAGGTTTGCACCACTTCGGTTAATTCGGTATCAGCAGGCACTTTCGGGAAGTAACTGCGGCTGCCCAACACTTTACCCTGGCGAATAAACAGCACGTGCAAGCACGCCATGCCAGCATCGAATGACACGCCCATCACATCCAGATCGTCGCCTTGATTCGAGACAAACTGTTTTTCCGTCACACGGCGTACCGCCTGAATCTGATCGCGCAGACGTGCGGCTTCTTCGAAGCGTAATCCTTGGCTGGCCTCTTCCATGCGTTTGACCAGTTGGTTAATCACCTGATCATCTTTACCCGCAAGAAAAAGACGGACGTAATCGGTCTGCTGTCGATACTCCTCTTCTGTCACCAGACCGGCGACACAGGGGCCAAGGCAGCGTCCAATCTGATATTGCAGACAGGGGCGAGAGCGGTTGCGATACACGCTGTTCTCACACTGACGAATGGGAAAAACTTTTTGCAGCAAGGCCAGGGTTTCGCGCACCGCGTAACCATTGGGGAAGGGTCCAAAGTATTCACCTTTGGCATGCTTAGCACCGCGATGCATGGCCAAGCGTGGATGCGCGTCAGCACTCAGGAAAATATAAGGATAGGATTTATCATCACGCAACAACACGTTGTACCGCGGCTGATAGAGCTTGATGTAATTATGCTCAAGCAGCAACGCCTCGGTTTCGGTGTGGGTGACGGTGACATCAATATTATGAATGTTATTGACCAGTACCTCAGTCTTGCGACTGCCCACTTGGGTACGAAAATAGCTGGTCAGACGCTTTTTGAGGTCTTTGGCTTTGCCAACATAGATCACCGTGCCTGTCGCGTCATACATACGGTAGACGCCGGGCTGACTGGTCACGGTGCTGAGAAAGGCTTTGGAGTTGAAAACGTCACTCACTACTGATTAATGGCTCCGCATTGAACAGGCCATGACGAATGGCCAAATGCGTTAACTCTACGTCGCCACTGATATTCAGTTTGCTGAACATGCGATAACGATAGCTGTTAACGGTTTTCGGGCTAAGATTGAGCTGCTCGGAAATGTCAGTCACCTTCTGCCCTCGGGTGATCATCAGCATAATCTGCAATTCACGTTCCGACAAACAGCTGAACGGAGATTCTGCTTTTTGCGGCTCGATCTGGCTGAGTGCCATTTGCTGAGCGATATCGGACGCGATATAGCGCTGCCCGGAATGCACAGAGCGAATCGCACTCACCACTTCCTGCGGCGCAGCACCTTTACTCAAATACCCCGAAGCACCGGCCTGCATCACTTTCGCGGGCAGCGGATTTTCAGTGTGAATGGTGAGCATGATAATGCGGATGTCAGGATTAAAACGCACGATCTTCCGCGTGGCCTCGAGGCCACCAATACCGGGCATATTCATGTCCATCAACACCACGTCAACCGGGTTACTGCGACACCACTTAACCGCATCTTCGCCACAGGCCACTTCCCCGGCAATCACGAGTCCCTTCATATCTTCAAGAATACGGCGAATACCGGCGCGTACCAGTTCATGGTCATCAACAAGAAGCAGGCTGATCAACGGGACGTACTCCGCAGGTTAGTGAAGGGAAAATATATTACTGGGAGGCCATCTTACCGGGTTTGCGGGGGAAATAACATCTGGTAACGCAGATAAATCCCAATTGAAATGATGTAAATCAATTAGGCCCACTCGGCCCTTGTCATTTGTGAATAACGCATTAACATGCAAGAATTAAAATTCAAAATTGTGATTAATATCATTATGTTATAATTTATAACATTTTCTCACGCCTGTGATATCACGACGAAATAAATAGGGGCTTTTTTTCATTCTTCTCTGGTGATAAATAGCGCGAACAGCAATTAATCACCCGCATGACATTTACCGCTTCGCCTGGCCTAAATTCCTCAAACAACCTTATGATATACTCTGTTTTTTACGCACAGGTAATGTGTCAACATCGAGTAACACCACCAAGGAGTCAATTATGAGTGATGAAGACTTTTCAACTTCGCAGGAAACCCAGGCGCTGGCAGATGAAGTGGCCTGTCTGAAAATGATGGTGACGCTGATCCTGAAAGGTATGGGTCAAGCCGATGCGGGCAAAGTGATTATCAATATGGAGCGCTATGTGCAGAGCGCATTAGTTGATAAACCGCAGGCGGAAGTGTTTAGCAACACCATTCGCCAAATCAAAACCGCTTATCGTCAGTAAGCGGCCAGCCCCGCACATGGTGCGGGGTGATTAGCTATGAGCCTGCCAGTTGACCGACACACCCAGTGTCGGTAACACTTCTTCAGGTCCAAAACGCCGTGTGCCGCGATACTTCTCTGCCAGTGCCGGTTGCTGAACCGGAATCTTGATGGCAAACAAATTATCTTCAGATTGGATCAAACCGGGTGACAGCGGTTCGTACACCACCTGATGCCGTTCAAACATTTTCTCCAGCATCGGCGTGGCTGAACTAATCAGAAAATCCATGCCATTCAATTCTGCCATCTGCACTGAATGCCATAAAATATTGAGTGGCAACTCTGCGTCTACTTCAAGACGGGCCGAAAAGCGCGACATTTCCCACACTTTGTTTTGATCAAACGGCAGCACGATGCCTTCGGGCACTTCAGGCTCATGCCAGGGCAGCAGACGCGCGCACCCGCAGATACCCTGGCGTGCGTTCCAGGCTATCAGCCAGGTGACATCGGAACGATCGAATCGATCGTATTCCTGTCCAGGCGTGCTCAGCCTCGGAGGAATAGACCATCCTTCTCCACGCGCAAAAACGCTATACCGGTAAGTTCCCAATTCGGCCAACAAAGAGGACGGCATATCCTTAAGCTGTGTTTGAATTATTTTCATCATGCGCCTCTGACATCCCCATGTTTGCAATGATTTCTTTGCGCCAGCCTGGCAAAGTTCCGGCGCAGGGTAGACAACTGACCTTTGGCTGGGAACTACTAAAATTAGTAGTTGCCTTTTTGCTATATCAAGCCAATCGCTGCTGCATAACAGGCAATCTGCGTTTTATTGGAAACATTAAAACGCTTTTGCATATTCTTTTGGTGAAAGTTCACCGTATGTTCAGATATCGCTAAAATAAGTGAAATTTCCGCAGAGGTTTTCCCTTCTGCCGTCCATTTCAGGATTTCCAGTTCGCGTTGACTAAAATCATTAGATAAAACTGCCATAGAGCTATCGTTCAACCGCTCCAGCACGCGCAAACTCAGTTCCGCCAGGAAATGAAGTTTCACTTCTAGCTGAACGCGTAAGTGTTGAGTCTGACTATGAATCGATGATGCAATAGATAATATACCAATGGCACGATTTGACGCCATTGCTGAACAGGAAAAGCCGCTATTGAGCCCTGCTGCGTTAGCCTCAGCCCACAAATTGCCTGCGCCAGTAAATAAATCACGCGTCCATTCCACGCCACGTCCCGGCCGCTGGCAAAGTAGCAGCACCGGATCCACGGTATAATAATTTTCGCTTTCATAGCGCTTTACCCAGCTTTCAGGGTAAGTACTAAACAAAAACACACGAGGTCGGGTAAAAGGCACCGGGTGCTGAACCAAAAAAGCGAATGAATCAAAACCCAACGCTTCTATGTGCTTTTGTAATAGCGCTTTCAATTGCAACACTTCCGTCAGCGCCTGAAATTCATTTTCAGTTTCGCCTCGCCAGACGAAATAATTATCGGTAGTCATTATTGCCTCAGCGTTGTTTCACGCTTTTACCTTGTTATTCGTTCTGATTAACATAAAAATTAATTAACATGAGAAAAAATATTGATTGAAATGAAAGCAGCACTTGCGGTAACAATCATAACTATCCAGATGTCAATGCGTTACCGTAATGAGAGTGTGCGAGCAGGTATTTTTTGCCAATAGCTTCACAATTTTAATCGTCTTGGCTGATTAGAATAGGATTTTTCTGAAGATGTTTCAATCACCCGATTCATCGAAAATTATCATTAGATTGATAAATTTTTAGCATCGTCATTAACCGAAATCACTCACTATCAAGGCGGATACTTAAGGTGCGGGGATATTTAAAGAGAGGCGGTGATAAGGTTCATTCTTAATCTTTGTGGCTTCTGCGGTGAACAGTACAGCGTGATTTCCGTCACCCTCTTTTCCAGCTACTCTTAGAGGATAGCGGTGCATCATGCCACGGGATTTAGCAAAGGGGAGACAATGCCGCAGCAAGACTCAGCCGCATTGTCGCGCGTTTTTGGGATAAGAGCGGAACTGACTATGTTGAACCAGTTGGCATTACCTTTCCTTGTATTGGGCGGCTGCACAGCCCTGATGATCTTAAAAGACCTTTTCCGTCATCCGCATCCCGTGGCGGTGATGAATATCATCTGGCCACTCACGGGCTTGTATATGCCCTTCATTGGCTGGCTTGCATGGTGGTATCTGGGTCGTAAACCTTCGCGACAGGTTAAACTTGCGCTGCTGGTTCCGCAAAAAATACAGGGTTACGCTAGCTGGCAAACCATATTTATTTCCACTTCATTATCTGCCGCTGCCTGTATATTCGGCGATATAATGACAATCCCGATAGTCACTTTGCTAAACCAGTTCGCTATTAACCCCACGCTTTGGCTTCAGGGGGTTATTTGCGTGATAGTTTCCTTGCTGGTCGGTTTATTTTTGCAGTTTCTCGCCATTCGCCAACGTGAAAAACGTTCATTTGGCCGGGCCTTATTATTAGCATTAAAAACAGAAACTTTTCCGCTGCTGATTTATCAATTAGGCATTTTTATCTTTATGGCGCTGGCCCTAAAGTTCGTGCTTAACCAGCAGATCAATCCATTCCTGGTAGGATTCTGGTTTATGTTGCAATTAGCGATGATGATTGGCTTCCTGTTCTCCTGGCCTGCTAATCATTTCCTGATAAAACGTGGGCTTAATCCCGCCGTTTAGTCAACGACAGTAACCTGCCCCGCGCATACCAAGGTGGAAATGTGCGGCATGAGCGGCGTTGTAGTCCGGCCCTAGCGCATTACCAAAGGTGGCGCAACCCGTGCGCCACAGTGCATGCAAGGCCGTTGCCGCATCAGCGGGTTGTTGCCAGTTCTTCCCCACCTGTAACCAGCGGCCATTGGCCAGTTGAAATCCGCTGATATCCCAAGCATCCGCCGTCGCATGTTCACTTAAGCGCCCTTGCTGGCGATGATAAATATTGCGGCACGCATAGCTCCCCACATGCGCAATACGGCTAAGTGGGCTGTTGATTCCTGCCTGCTTTAAGGCCAGTTGACTGTTCACCACAAACAGAGTGCTGCTCACGGCCATCGGACAGCTGGCAAGGAAAGTGCTGCTCAACCCCACCTCACCAAACCCACTTACGCGCAGCGGCTGCTCCAGGGGGCAATCGCCCTGGAGAGTAGGCACAATACGGTATTGAATGAAGCCCTGCTGTTTCGCTCTTTCCAGCACCGCAAGGCAGGCCACAGGGTCGCGACTGAGTCGTTGTAGTTTATAGCGCATCATCCAACCCGGTGGGTCGGTCATGGCCAATGGCGTGAAGGGATTCCATTGCGCGGGCAAATGCGTTTTCAGCCAGGGAATGCTCCACCAGCCGCACAACGCCAGAATGGCTATGGCAATGATTGCTCGCACAATACCTCACCCTTTCTTTTTAAACGAACTCGTAAGTGTAGGAGGCGAAGGGTAAAACAACGTAAAAAAGGCTTTATTGCGGAAGATTTACGCAAATTACCGGATGAAGATCCCATGTAAATAATTACTGACAGAGTAAAGCGCGTAAAAGCTCACAATTGTTAAAAAACAATTACCGAGAGTCACTGCCTTTCCACTATCTTATGCCACTTGCCCTTACAGCGGCACGTTATCAAACAGCCAGCAGAGCTGACACAACATCAAAACAGGAAAGATATATTTATGGTTGATCAATCCAAAGAGGCGCTTATTGAGGCCAACCAACCGGAAAAACTCCAACGTAGTTTGCATAACCGTCATATTCAGCTCATCGCCATCGGCGGCGCTATCGGTACCGGGCTCTTTATGGGGTCGGGCAAAACCATTAGCCTGGCCGGTCCGTCGATCATTTTTGTTTATATGATCATCGGTTTTATGCTGTTTTTTGTGATGCGCGCGATGGGTGAGTTGCTGCTCTCCAATCTCGAGTACAAATCCTTTAGCGATTTCGCCGCTGATCTGCTTGGTCCGTGGGCGGGGTACTTTACCGGCTGGACCTACTGGTTCTGTTGGGTGGTGACCGGGATTGCGGACGTGGTGGCGATTAGCTCCTATTTCCAACTGTGGTTCCCTGGCTTTTCCGTGTGGATGAGTGCCCTGCTGTGTATCTTCGTGTTCCTGGCCCTCAACATCGCCACCGTGAAATTATTTGGTGAGATGGAGTTCTGGTTCGCGATTATCAAAATCGTGGCGATTGTGGCGCTGATCGTGACCGGTATTGTGTTGGTCGCCATGCATTATCCATCACCCGGTGGCACCACTGCGTCATTAAGTAATATCTGGGATCACGGCGGCATGTTCCCGAAAGGCCTGAGTGGCTTCTTTGCTGGTTTCCAGATTGCCGTGTTTGCCTTTGTCGGCGTCGAATTAGTGGGTACCGCAGCAGCAGAGACCAAAGATCCGCACAAAGTGCTGCCACGCGCGATCAATGCCATCCCGATTCGTATCATTATGTTTTACGTGCTGGCGCTGTTGGTGATCATGGCTGTGACGCCGTGGAACCAGGTGCTGCCAAACCGTAGCCCGTTTGTAGAGATGTTTGTGTTAATCGGATTACCTGCCGCGGCCAGCATCGTTAACTTTGTGGTACTGACCTCTGCAGCATCGTCAGCTAACAGCGGTATTTTCTCCACCAGCCGTATGCTGTTTGGTCTGGCTGAGATGGGCGTGGCACATAAAGCCTTTGGTCGCTTGTCTGCTCGCGCCGTTCCAACTACCGGCTTATTCTTCTCTTGCTTCTGCTTACTGGGTGGCGTGGCGCTGATTTACCTGATCCCGGATGTGATGACCGTATTCACCATGGTCACCACGGTTTCGGCGATTCTGTTCATGTTCGTCTGGACTATTATCCTGTGCAGCTACCTCGCTTACCGCAAACAGCATCCACAACGCCATGCGAAATCGAAGTTTAAGATGCCGTTGGGCAAGTTTATGTGCTGGGTATGCATGGCGTTCTTCGCCTTTGTATTAGTGCTACTGACTTTGCAGGAAGATACTCGTCAGGCGCTGATGGTGACGCCACTGTGGTTCGTCATTCTGACCATGGGCTGGCTGTTACGTCGTCGTAAAGCCTGATTCAGCTCATATAAAAGGCCCCTTTATGGGGCTTTTTTATAACCGCTCCCGCAGTTTATGCCATGCCTGCACCAGCGAGGGTCGTACCGAAGGTTCTCTTTCTGGTGCCAGAACAGGGGATTGTGGCGATCCCAGATTAAAGGTAAAGGTGTAATTCGGCGCCTCGCCCATGCGTAAATCCGACATCAAAATGTCCTCACCCTGCTGCTTCATGGCGTAAAAACCATGGCTAAACCATGCCACGCGCTCAGCATGCCACTGGCCTTTGAAAGCAGCGAACAGCTCTGAATGACGAGAGTGCCAGCTAATCTCAAGCGGACGGTCCGGGGACATTAATGACCAATACGCCTCGCCATACTGGTCCGGTGTCATGATCACGGTGCGCCACACCAAAGTATTAAAGGCCGTGGGGGTCACCAGCACCTGCTGTGGCGTGACAGACTGCTGCAGCAAATCCTGTTCAATATGCCGCGTTGCCACACACTGCACCACCATGCTCCAGCCTAGATAGAGCGTGCTCACCAGCAATCCTGCCTGGTTCCAGCGCAATCCCACCCTGTCACGCCGCCCTAATGCAATCACCAGGGCTATCAACAGCGGCAAGGTATACAGTGGGTCGATGATGTACATACTGCCGATAGCGTAGGGGAAATCGGTAAAGGGTAAGCCCAATTGCGTACCGTATACCGTTGTTAGATCGAGCAAAGGATGGGTGATCAACGCCAGCCAGATTGCCAGACACCAATTGCGCCAGTATTCACGGCTGCGTGTGGCACGAGCGACCAGCCAGCCAAGCAACGGCGCCACCAGCGTCAGCAAAAGCAATGCATGGCTTTCAGTGCGATGCAGCGTCATATTGCGGATGGCATCGCCGTGATCGATAAACACATCGAGATCGGGCAAGGTACCGGCGATAGCGCCGACCAACGCCGATTGCCACAGCGGCACACGTTTGCCCATCACGGCGACGGTGACCGCCGCGCCCAACGTTAACTGCGATAGCGAATCCATGCACTCTCCTGGCAAAAGCGGGATCAGCGCACGCGGATCCCTTCAATAATCATGCGCTGTACATTATCCAGCGTCTGCTCAAAGAACTCAGGGTCACTTAAGGTCTGGCCGGTAATCGCTTCCACCTGCGAGGCAAAATCAGCGTAATGCTGTGTTGTGGCCCACAGCAGGAAAAACAGATGCTGTGGTTGCACGCCGGCTAAGCGGCCTTCAGCGATCCACTGCTCAATAATCGCTGCCTTCTCATCCACCAGCGCTTTTAAGTCCCCGGCTAATTCACCTTTCAGCAAGGGCGCGCCTTGGAGCATCTCCAGACAAAACAGGCGTGATGCCTGTGGGTGGTCGCGCGACACTTCCAGTTTAAGACGGATATATTTCCGAATTGCAGTTAACGGGTCGTGATCATGCTGCAAGGCGCGTAATGGGGCCAGCCACACATCCAGAATCTCTTTCAGTACCGCCACATACAACAGCTCTTTTGACGGATAGTAGTAAAGTAAATTGGTCTTCGAGACATCGGCGCGCTCCGCCACTTTATCGAGGCTGGTGCCATGAATACCGTATTGCGAGAAGAAGGCTAACGCCGCTTCCAGAATCGCGGCACGTTTTGCCGCCACTGCGCGCGAGCGTCGCCCTGGCTTTTTTTCATCGCTTTTCACACTGTTACCTCTTCCATCCTGCGTCATCGCATCATAACAAAGGCCTTGATTCCTGCCTAATCGCCGATATGCACCTTTTTTGACCATGATACGCATGAAAAATGTGCATGACGTTTTGACCAAACGGTCTGTTTTGGACCACTTACTCCATTTTATCTCACCTCACTTTTTTAACACATTGTTGTTAAAGGCTTTTAAAAATGTGGCACAGGCTTTGCAATTTTGTGACTGAGCGCCGCCAGCAGGATGCGTGCAGGAAGCAGCGCAGCGCGTGAAGCAGTTCCCGTTCATTGCAGAGAGGTTTCACATGAAAATTGGCGTCTTTATCCCGATTGGCAATAATGGCTGGCTCATCTCCACCCATGCGCCACAGTACAAACCGACTTTTGAACTGAATAAAGAGATTGTGCTGAAGGCCGAGCACTATCACTTCGACTTCGCGCTATCGATGATCAAACTGCGCGGCTTCGGTGGGAAAACCGAGTTTTGGGATCACAACCTCGAATCCTTCACCCTGATGGCGGGACTCGCGGCGGTGACCTCACGCATTGAAATTTATGCCACCGCAGCCACCCTGACGCTGCCGCCAGCGATTGTGGCGCGCATGGCTTCCACCATCGACTCCATCT
This sequence comes from Pantoea sp. EA-12, assembly GCF_030053355.1. Taxonomy (NCBI): domain Bacteria; kingdom Pseudomonadati; phylum Pseudomonadota; class Gammaproteobacteria; order Enterobacterales; family Erwiniaceae; genus Pantoea; species Pantoea sp. EA-12. The sequence goes on from NZ_JASGBY010000025.1 coordinate 60,736, forward strand.
CGAATGGTCGCTTTGGCGTCAATCTCGTTACTGGCTGGCAAAAGCCTGAGTATGAACAGATGGGGCTCTGGCCCGGCGATGAATACTTCTCCAGCCGATACCAATACCTGACGGAGTACGTCACGGTACTGCGCGATTTATGGGGCAGCGGTCAAAGCGACTTCAAAGGGGAGTTTTTCACCATGAACGACTGTCGCGTCAGCCCACAGCCACAAAAACCGATGAAGGTGATTTGTGCCGGGCAGAGCGATGCCGGCATGGCCTTCTCCGCGCAGCACGCAGATTACAACTTCTGCTTTGGTAAAGGCGTCAACACACCAACGGCCTTCGCACCAACAGCCGCACGCATGAAACAAGCGGCAGATAATGCGGGTCGCGATGTGGGTTCCTACGTGCTGTTTATGATCATTGCCGCCGAAACCGACGAAGCCGCTCGTGCCAAATGGGAGCATTACAAAGCCGGTGCTGACGAAGAGGCCCTTGCCTGGCTGACCACGCAAAGCCAGCAAGACACCAAATCCGGCAGTGATACCAATGTGCGCCAGATGGCCGATCCCACTTCAGCGGTCAACATTAATATGGGCACGCTGGTCGGTTCTTACGCCAATGTGGCACGAATGTTGGATGAGGTTGCTTTGGTCGATGGCGCGCAGGGCGTGTTACTGACCTTTGATGATTTCCTGGAGGGGATTGAGGCCTTCGGAGAACGCATCCAGCCACTGATGAAATGTCGCCAAGAGTTAATCGCTTCGCAGAAGGAGGTTGCCTGATGAGTACTGTTGTTTGCGCCCATACGTCCAGCTTACCGAACATTACCTTGCCCGCTCGCCCGGAAGCCATTGCGCTGCCGCCAGCACAGAGCGCGCTAATTGTGGTGGACATGCAAAACGCCTATGCCACCGAAGGCGGGTATCTCGATCTTGCAGGGTTTGACGTCTCCGCGACCAAACCGGTGATCGGCAAAATTCATCAGGCGGTCACCGCTGCACGTGCTGCGGGCGTGCAGATCATCTGGTTCCAGAACGGCTGGGACGATCAGTATGTGGAAGCCGGTGATGCCGGTTCGCCAAACTTCCACAAGTCCAACGCGCTCAAAACTATGCGCAAACGTCCAGAGTTGCAGGGCACCCTGCTGTCAAAAGGGGGCTGGGATTACGCTCTGGTGGATGAACTGACCCCGCAACCGGGTGACATTGTATTGCCGAAACCCCGCTACAGCGGTTTTTTCAACACGCCACTCGACAGCATGCTGCGCAGCCGCGGCATTCGCCATCTGGTGTTTACCGGCATCGCCACTAACGTCTGCGTGGAATCGACGCTGCGTGATGGCTTCTTCCTCGAGTACTTCGGCGTGGTACTGGAAGATGCCACGTACCAGGCGGGACCGGCCTTTGCACAGCAGGCCGCGATCTTCAACATCGAAACCTTCTTTGGCTGGGTCAGCGACACCGACACGTTCTGCGAAGCCTTGAAAGGCTAAAACCACTTTCACCTGCAAAACCATAACGAAAAGGACAATAGCGATGCCGAAGAGTGTGATTATTCCAGCCGGGAGCGGTACCCCCATCGCCCCATTTGTGCCTGGGACGCTGGCCGACGGTGTGGTGTACGTTTCGGGCACCCTGCCGTTCGATGCCAGCAACAATGTAGTGCACGTTGGCGATGCAGCAGCACAGACACGTCATGTACTGGAGACGATTAAAAAGGTGATTGAAACCGCCGGTGGCGAGATGAGTGACGTCACCTTTAACTCTATCTTCCTCACTGACTGGAGCAACTACGCGGCGATTAATACGGTTTATGCAGAATACTTCCCCGGCGATAAACCGGCTCGCTTCTGTATCCAGTGTGGTCTGGTGAAACCTGAAGCCTTGGTAGAAATCGCCAGCGTGGCGCACATCGGCAAACCGGAGGCGTAATGCATCTTGAGATTCAGGGATTAACGGCCGAGGATGCGCCCACGCTGGTGCTCTCTTCTGGGCTGGGCGGCGTGGCCGGATTCTGGCAGCCGCAGTTGGCTGCGCTCACGCCGCATTATCGGGTGGTGACTTACGATCAGCGAGGCACCGGGCGCAGCCCGGATACGCTGCCCGAAGGTTACAGCATGGCCATGATGGCGGCAGAACTGGCCGACGCCTTGCAACAGCATGACATTCAACATTACGACATTGTCGGGCACGCGCTGGGTGGGTTGATCGGACTGCAACTGGCGCTTGATTTCCCTGAACGTGTAGGTCGCGTGGTGGTGATCAACGGCTGGCTCTCTTTAGATGCCCACACGCAGCGCTGCTTCCAGGTGCGTCAGGATCTGCTGCTAAACGTGGGGGTTGAAGCCTTTGTGCGTGCTCAGCCACTGTTCCTTTATCCCGCCGAATGGCTGGCACGCCATCAGGCGCGTATCTGCGCTGAAGATGCGCATCACGTGGCACATTTCCAGGGCATGGAGAATCTGCTGCGCCGCCTGCATGCACTGATGAACTGCGATTTTCGCCCGTATGTGGCAAAAATCACCCAGCCGGTGCTGGCGATTTACAGTCAGGACGACCTGCTGGTGCCGTGGAGTTGTTCACCACAGCTGGCGCAAGCGCTGCCTGCTGGCAGTCTGATTGAGATGGCTTGGGGTGGCCACGCGATGAGCGTGACCGATGCCGATACCTTTAACTCGCTGCTACTGGGCTGGTTGGCAGAAACGGCTCCCCTTCCCCGTCGTGCGGTCAGTTGATAACAGGAGCAATGACATGAGTGTGCATGAATTGCCGGTGGTACCTGAAGTAGACCGCGATGCGTTTCGCAATGCCATGGCGCGGCTGGGCTCCGCAGTGAACATCATCACCACCGATGGCCCGGCAGGCCGTGCGGGCTTTACCGCTTCTGCCGTTTGCAGCGTAACCGACTCGCCGCCAACGCTGCTGGTGTGTCTTAATCGTTCCGCTTCGGTGTGGCCAACGTTCCGCGACAACGGCCACTTGTGTGTCAACACCCTGGCCGCCGGTCACGAAGCGCTCTCTACGCTATTTGGCGGTAAAACGCCGATGTCAGAGCGTTTCGCTGAGGCAGGATGGCACACGCTGGCGACCGGCTCTCCTCTGCTGGAGGGCGCGCTGGTCTCATTCGATTGTAAAGTCTCGCAGGTGGTCAGCGTCGGTACACATGATGTGCTGTTCTGTGAAGTATTGGCATTAGCACGCAACGACGACTCGCATGGCCTGGCATGGTTTGACCGTGGATATCATCACCTTTTGCGGCAGGATGCCCGCTAATGCCGCCTTGTGCGGCCCAATCCCACTGACATCCTGGAGAGCAAGATGGCGAATTCCTGGTTCCCCCGCTGGCAGAAAAAGTCAGCCATGACTGAAAATGGGCTGATTGCGCCGGATGAAACGCTGCCACTCGGGCAGACCGTTGTCCTTGGACTGCAGCATGCTGTAGCAATGTTTGGCGCAACGGTACTGATGCCGCTGTTAATGGGACTGGACCCCAATCTGGCGATTCTGGTTTCCGGTATCGGTACGTTGCTGTTCTTTGTGGTCACCGGTGGCCGCGTACCCAGCTATCTGGGCTCCAGTGCGGCGTTTGTCGGGGTGATCATTGCCGTCACCGGATTTAACGGACAAGGGCTAAACCCCAATCTGGCGCTGGCTTTAGGCGGAGTGATTGCCTGCGGTGCCCTCTACACCTTGATTGGTTTCGTGGTGATGAAAGTGGGCACCGGCTGGATTGAACGTCTTATGCCACCGGTGGTGACGGGCGCGGTGGTGATGGCGATTGGCCTCAATCTGGCGCCGATTGCGGTGCACGGTGTGTCGGCATCGATGTTCGACAGCTGGATGGCAGTGATGACCGTGCTGTGTATCGGTGTGGTGGCGGTGTTTACTCGCGGCATGGTTCAACGTCTGCTGATTCTGGTTGGGTTGATTGTCGCCTGGGCTCTCTATGCACTGCTGACCAATGTGATGGGCTTCGGTAAACCGGTGGATTTCAGTGGCCTGGCCACTGCCCCCTGGTTTGGACTGCCTCACACCACGGCTCCGGTATTTGATATGCAAGCGATTGTGATGATTGCCCCTGTCGCGATCATTCTGGTGGCGGAGAATCTGGGTCATATTAAAGCGGTAGCAGGTATGACGGGGCGTAACCTTGATCCCTGGATGGGCCGTGCGTTTGTGGGTGATGGCCTGGCGACCATGCTTTCGGGTTCAATGGGCGGCAGTGGCGTCACCACCTATGCGGAAAATATCGGTGTAATGGCGGTGACCAAAGTCTACTCAACGCTGGCATTTGTTGCGGCAGCAGTTATCGCCCTGGTATTGGGCTTCTCACCGAAATTTGGCGCCTTGATTCACACCATCCCTGGACCGGTAATTGGCGGGGCATCGATTGTGGTATTTGGTTTAATCGCCGTGGCGGGTGCGCGCATCTGGGTGCAGAACCACGTTGATTTCAGCCAAAACGGCAATCTGATCATGGTTGCCACTACGCTAGTGCTCGGCGCGGGGGATTTCTCGTTGAAAATTGGCAGCTTCACCATCGGCGGCATTGGTACAGCCACTTTTGGGGCCATTATCCTCAATGCGATTCTCAAACGTCGAGGTGCCGCACTGGCAAACCAGGCGGCACGACCGCAGCCTTAAGGTTCTTGCGGTGCCTGATCGGGCACCGCTTTCTTCCGTCGCAGCCGCAGTTCACTGACGATCACGCCGCAGACAATCAGCGCGCCCCCCAGCAATGCCGCCGCAGGCAGTCGCTCGCCCGCAATGCGTCCTACAACCCCTGCCCAAACCGGTTCACCCGCATAAATCACCGTTGCCCGCGTCGGAGAGACACTGCGCTGCGCCCAGTTCATGGTGACCTGAATCAGCGCACTTGCCGCACCCAGACCCAGTGCGCTGAACAACAGCGGCGCGGACAGAGTTGGCACTGATTCGCCATTGGGGATCATAAAGACAAATGCGCAGGCTGAAGCCACCATCAGCTGAATCAAGGTGACACGGCGTACATCAACTTCACCGGCATAACGGCTGATCAAAATAATTTCTGCTGCAATCGCCAGCGTGCTAAGCAGCGTAGCGATTTCGCCCGCATTCAACGTCAGGCTGCCATCTTGTGGCCCTGCCACCAGCACAAGTCCGGTAAAGGCCAACAGAATCCCCATCCACGCCATCAACCCCGGCGGGCGGCGCAGAAACAGCCATTGCAGTAACGGGACCACCGGCACATAGAGCGCCGTCAGAAAGGCCGATTGACTACTCGATATGGTTTGCATACCCCAGGTCTGAAGACCATAGCCCCCGGCAATGGCCAGCCCGATCAGCGTGCCGGCTTTGATTTCCAGCCAGGTCATCTGCTTAAGGTAGCGACGGAAAAAAAAGGCCAGAATCAGCGATGCCGTAGCAAAACGCAGCCCAACAAAGAAAAAGGGACCAGAATGAGCCATCGCCCGATGTACGACCAGGAAGGTTCCACCCCAGACCATGGTGATGAAAATAAGAACCAGCTCCTGACGAGAAATACGTAGGCTGAAACGAGAAGTGGAAACGGACATAACGCACCAGAATAATCAATTGGCGGTTATTTTTGCTCATCACGTGGGGCAATTGCAATCGCTGTGACCGCCGGGATAAACCCGGCGGAGGGGAACATCACAGCCGTATTATTTCTTACTACGACTGCGCCCCCCTTTCTCACCCGCTTCAGAAGCGCGTTGCGGATCGTTTCTAAAATTACCGCCACTGTTTTTACCGCCTTTGCGGCCAGCTTCTGCAGCTCTCTCACGGTCTTCGGCGAAGTTGCCTGATCCTCCACGATGTTGAGCCATCATTTCCTCCAGGGATTGAGCATCTGTGGTTAGGACTTTTCATCCAATGAGGTGAAAAGCAAGGCGGTGGAATGTCCTTACCGCCTGCTGAAAGAATAGCCAATCAAGCGCAAGATCTTGCTGATATTCATACTTTGAAACACATAATCATCTTATTTATTCAATCAAAGCCAGATAAAGCGCCAGCATACAGGCGGTTAGCCCGGTATTTAGCGTAACGGTTAATCGGCTTGCCCTACCTCTGCACAGCACCTCGCGTAAGCTCTTCTATACTTCTGAATACTCATCACTCTCAGCAGGATGGAAACCATGGCAAAAATTTTGGTGCTTTATTATTCCATGTATGGGCATATCGAAACCATGGCGCAAGCCGTGGCTGAAGGCGCAAAAAGCGTGAGCGGCGCAGAGGTGACGATATTACGCGTACCTGAAAGCATGGAAGCTGAACGGTTTGCGCAGGTCGGTGGCAAGGTTAATCAAGCCGCTGCAGAGGCGAAACCGGAAGATCTACCGCAGTATGACGCAATTATTGTTGGCACACCGACCCGCTTCGGCAACATGGCCGGACAGATGCGCAACTTCTGGGACCGCACCGGCGGTTTATGGGCCTCAGGCGCGCTTTACAGCAAACTCGCCAGTGTCTTTGCGTCCACCGGTACTGGGGGCGGTCAGGAACAGACCATTACGTCGGTGTGGACCACTCTCGCCCATCACGGCATGGTGATTGTGCCCATTGGCTACGGCACCAAACAACTCTTCGATATTTCTCAGGTTCGCGGCGGGACACCTTATGGCGCCACCACCATCGCGGGTGGCGATGGTTCACGCCAGCCCTCTGCTGAAGAACTGGAAATTGCCCGATATCAGGGCCAATACGTCGCCGGACTGGCGGTAAAACTGCAAGGATAAATCCACTACAGGAGACCTTTATGGCCACAGAACAGTCAAAAGCTCACCACGTGGGCGAATGGGCCACGCTGCGCCACACCTCACCCGAAATTGCTGAAGCAATATTTGAAGTGGCGGACTATGACGAACGACTCGCGGAAGAAATCTGGCGTCAGCAAGGAAGCGATGATGTGCTGCTCCGCGCTTTTGACAAGACGGATCAAGACGTTTTGACGTGGGACGACAAGACGGTCGAGCGTAAGAACGTTTAAATCACAGGCGGGCTGGTCCCGCCTTTGTCATTTTTACATGCCAAGGAACCCTTTATGTCAGCCTATCAAAGTATCAATCCGGCCAATAATGAATTGCTGAAAACGTGGCCCGCGCATGATGACACTTTTATGCAGCAAGCCCTCAGCACCGCAGATGCGCTCTATCATTCCGCGTGGAGTAAAGGCGATATGCAACCGCGTTTGCAGGTGCTGCATAAGCTCGCGGATTTAATCGATCAACGTGTTGATGAACTCGCCACCATCGCCAGTAAAGAGATGGGCAAGCTGATTGGCCAGAGCCGGGGGGAAGTGAAAATTTGCGCCCAGATCGCGCGCTATTATGCCGAACACGCTGCGCATCTGTTGCAAGCGCAGCCCTACCCCAGCGCAGTGGGTGATGCGTGGCTGGAGTACCACCCGATTGGCGTGATCGTCGCCGTCGAGCCATGGAATTTTCCCTACTACCAGTTGATGCGTGTGCTGGCACCCAATCTGGCCTTGGGTAATCCGGTGCTGGCAAAACATGCCAATATTGTGCCGCACTGTGCCGATGTGTTTGAAAAGTTGGTTGAGGAAGCCGGTGCACCCAAAGGGGCCTGGACTAACTTATTTATTTCTACGGAACAGGTGGCAGACTTGATTGCTGACTCTCGCGTCCAGGGTGTGGCCTTGACCGGCTCTGAACGCGCCGGTAGTGCGGTGGCGGAACAAGCCGGGAAGCATTTGAAAAAGTCCACCCTTGAATTGGGAGGAAACGATGTGTTTGTGGTGCTGGACGATGCCGATGTCGACGAGGCAGTGCGACAAGGAGCACAGGCGCGTTTGAGCAACTGTGGTCAGGTATGTACTGCAGCCAAGCGCTTTATCCTGCATGAAAAAATCGCCAGTGAGTTTATGGCAAAATTCAGCGTGGCACTGCAATCAGCGACGCCGGGCGATCCGCTGGATGAGAAAACTACCCTGGGCCCACTGTCTTCGAAAGATGCACGCGATCGCCTGGTCAAACAAGTGGATGATGCGGTGAAACAGGGTGCGCGCGTGGAGTTTGGCGGTAAGGTAATTGAAGGCGTAGGTTGCTACTACCAGCCAACGGTATTAACTGGCCTGACACCGGATAATCCCGCCTATTATCAGGAGTTTTTCGGTCCCGTGGCGCAAGTGTATGTGGTGGCGGACGATCGTACTGCGGTTGCCCTGGCTAACGATTCTCACTATGGATTAGGCGGTTCGGTCTGGACGCGCGATATTCTGCGTGGGCGCAATATGGCATCACAGATTGAAACCGGCATGGTGTTTATCAACTCCCAGAGCGACACAGCAGCCGAATTGCCATTTGGTGGCGTGAAGCGTTCGGGATATGGGCGTGAACTCTCCGATCTCGGCTTGAAAGAGTTTGCCAACCAGAAGCTGGTGGTGGTGGCCGGCTAGTCATAATAAAAAACCCCGTCGAGACGGGGTTTTTTCATTGCCTGACCACTTAGTTGCTGGCCGGTGCCGGTTGCTGAGCGGGTTTAGTTGCATCAGTTTCCGGTTTGGCATCAGCCTGGGCTTTCTGGGCTGCTGCTGCATCGGCTTTCGCTTTTTCCTCTGCTGCTTTCTGTGCAGTGGCTTTCTCGGCTTTGGCTTTTTCCTCAGCGGCTTTCTGGGCAGCCGCTTTATCGGCTTTAACCTTCTCATCGGCGGCTTTGGCATCTGCCGCTTTCTGAGCAGCGGCTTTATCCGCGGCAGCTTTATCGGCAGCTGCTTTATCAGCAGCAGCCTGGTCTTCTTTCACTTTCGCATCATCAGCTGCAGCGGGAGCAGGTTGCGCAGCAGGCTGTTCTGCGGGTGCAGGCGCTGCCGGTTGCAAAGGCGTGCCCTGCAGTGCGGTGTTTAAAGCGGTAGTGAACTGGTCCCAGCTGCAGTAGCCATTGGCATCTGCATCACATCCCGCCAGTTGCAGCGTGACACGCTTCGGTGGATTTTTCAGACTCAACACATCTGCATCGCGCAGTTGTTCAGCCGTCTGATAAACGTACTCCACTTTCAGTAGGTCTTTATTGTTCTTCGCATCATGCCAGCGCTCAAAGACGACCTGACCACCAATTGGCGTTTTCTCATCGTTGCCTGGCAGTTCATAAGGTTTAACCTGCAATGCACTCAGCAACGACGCGATGTTGGAATCGTGACCCACCATCACCGTGACTTTCGGCGCATTGGCTTTGTCTTGATCCACTAACTGGCTGCGGATGTAATCCACCAGCGGCGCGGCCACTTCGCGCGCAACATCGGGAGAGGTAAACAGTGCGTCCTGATAGCCATTTTTAATCGCGGCCAGCGCTTTCCACTGCTCAGGCGTTTTGATCTGCCCCCAGGCAACCTGATCCGCAGGGAAACCTTCGTAATATTGCAGGGTAAAGGCATCCACCAGCGAGTTACCGATTTTCAGCGGGCCGTTTACGTTCGGCTCTTTACCGTTTTCTGCACTGAAGGTGTTGTCACCGCTGCTCAAATCACACTGTTTTTTACCGTTACAGGCTGGTGCAGATTTGTAATCAACAATCTTTTCCAACTGCTGGAAAGCCGGTTTCAACGCCAGCTTTTCATTGGCAGCCGTCATCGCAGCCAGCGCTTTCTTGTTGAATTCATCGCTGCCGTCGGTGATCACCGGATTGAAGATCGGATCCATGGTTCCCATCTCATCTTGATGGGTAACGCTGATATCACAGCCTGGGAACGCGCCAGTAATAAAGTACTGTGCGGTCGCGACAGTGCGCTGCAGGCTATTGGCATAGACGAAGATATTGCTACTGTCAGGACAGGTACCGCTTTGCACCAATCCCTGCTGTGCCAGCCACTGGCGGGTATAGTTACCCATGTAGACTTCCAGCACGCCACCTTTGGTGGTCAGCTCGCCGCCGGGGACATCCCATTGTGGCCAGCTTTTCTTGGTGGATTGCTCCAGCACGCTACCGTTGTTCGCCAACGGTGCACGTAAATTGTGACGACTCAGCATCAGCACCTGCTGCAGCTGCATATCCCCCTCTGCCGCATAAGCAGACATACCCATTGGGAGCGCAGCGATAACTGACAACGCGCAAAGACTCAGTTTCTTGATCATTGTGCCTATTCCATAATTCATCAGTGAAACACTCTGGCATTCAAACGATTAGCTCGCCATTGAGCGAATTACCGCACAGTGTAACCCAGCTTGCCTCGGAAAATCGCCAGATGTTTGCAAAAACCGTGAATGGACTATAGCAGTAATCGCGCGTGCCGTCGGGCAACGGCAGCAGTTTGAAAAGCAAAGGGATGTTTTTAGGAATCTCTGAACGCTGAAAAGCAAAAAGCCCGCATCGCTGCGGGCTTCTTTAATATGGCGGAGGAACAGAGATTCGAACTCTGGGATGGTTTCCCATCGACGGTTTTCAAGACCGTTGCCTTAAGCCACTCGGCCATCCCTCCGGGGATTTTTTGTTACGACACTCAGTAAGAGTGATGGCGGAGGAGGAGAGATTCGAACTCTCGGATGGTTTCCCATCGACGGTTTTCAAGACCGTTGCCTTAAGCCACTCGGCCACCCCTCCGCAATGAGGCGCACTATAAACATCCCCCCGAACGATGTAAAGCGTCGATTGAATCGTTCGCCTGAAAAACAGTCAAAATGCATTTTTTTGCTGTCAAAATCGCCATTCTGCTCAATGAAACAGCCATTTATCGCGTAAAGATGGGTAAAACGCCTTTGCTGCTTTCCTGCCGTTGCGTATTCTCAACCGATATTTGGTGTTCTCTCTCTATAATGGAGCGCATGATGGATAGAATAATTAGCTCGTCGCAGCAGCAATCGCTGATCAGCACCCACAAAGTGCTACGCAATACCTACTTCTTACTGGGCTTGACGCTGGCGTTCTCAGCGGTCACCGCCACGCTCAGCACCGTGTTTGCCTTACCGTCACCAGGATTGATCCTGATGCTGGTCGGTTTTTATGGTCTGATGTTCCTGACCTATCGTCTGGCAAATAGTCCTGCGGGCATTCTGGCCGCCTTTGCCTTTACCGGTTTCCTCGGTTACTGCCTGGGACCAATACTCAGCTCCTTCCTTGCCGCGGGCATGGGAGATGTGATTGCCATGGCACTAGGCGGAACGGCGCTGGTGTTCTTCTGCTGTTCAGCCTATGTCCTGACCACCCGCCGTGATATGTCGTTCCTGGGCGGAATGATGATGGCCGGTTTCGTGGTGCTGCTGGTTGCGGTGGTTGCCAACATCTTCCTGCAATTGCCTGCACTCCACCTGGCAATTAGCGCCCTGTTTATTCTGTTCTCTGCCGGTGCGATTCTGTGGGAAACCAGCAACATCATCCACGGTGGTGAAACCAACTACATCCGCGCCACAGTCAGCCTGTATGTGTCGCTCTATAACATCTTTGTCAGCTTGCTGAGTCTGCTGGGCTTTGCCAGCAAAGATTAAGCCGCCAAAGATTGCGTCCCTCACCCCGCTTCGGCGCTGAGGAATCCCCAGTAATGGGCGGGTAAAATAAGACAGGCATAGAGATATGTGATCTACTGATTGTTCCACCAAT
>NZ_JASGBY010000026.1:0-37839 GCF_030053355.1 Pantoea sp. EA-12
GAGTATGCCAGGAGAGCCCGCAGGACGCGGGCGAAAGGTGGCGCTGGAACATGGATGTTCCATCGGCACCGGTCCGTTAAGGCAGACGAGTGAAGTGAAGGTACCGCGTAGCGGCGCGAGGACCGCCAGCCCCGGTGCGGCTCCAGACGGCGTTATCATCAATCGCTTAACTGATATGCATCACAACAATCACCTTGATTCCTGAACGCCAGAAACAGCAAAGCCGCCCGAAGGCGGCCTTAACGCTGAAGCTTGAAACGAACTTATTTGTACAGTTCTGCTGTCATGTGCACACGGTTGTTGGTGTTTGCTTCGGTGATTTTGTACTGTGCGCCCTGCTGCTGTGCGACTGCAGCAACTTTAGCTTCTGCACCGTCCAGCGTTGAAGATTCAACTGAGATGCTCTGTGCAAAACTGGCAGCAGACATCAGTGAAAGAGCGGCGGCAGCGGCGATGGTCAGTGTTTTAATGGTTTTCATGGTCATATTCCTTTGGTTTGTTGGTGAAGGCTGTACGCCTTCGATGAAAATATAATAACTCACGCAATCATTTCATTCTTAACTATTAGTGCGATCATCATGATCCAGCTAATCATGTTTAAGCATCAGGGCACGCACAGTAGAAATAAACTGTGGCCACTGATGAAAACGCATCGGCGGCATGTGAGCACTGCGTCGCGCACGCAGCGCATTCACAACGGCATTTGCTTGCTGGTCAATGTCTACATCGTTCTGTTTCATGACGCGGCCCTCACTCGATGACGCCTTAACACGGAACAGGCCGCCCTGTAAGGCGGCCTGTTCCGGCATTTCCCTATGCAACCATCCGTGACTTATTTGTACAGTTCTGCGGTCATATGCACGACATTACCGTTGCTCGCTTCAATGATTTTGTATTGCTCATTTTGCTGATGAGCCTGAGCAGCAATTTTCGCTTCTGCTCCATCCAGAGTCAGAGAAGTGGCGGTCACTGTCTGAGCGAAGGTAGCAGCAGACATCAGTGAAAGAGCGGCAACAGCTGCGATTGACATAGCTTTGATAGTTTTCATGGTCATATTCCTTGTTTGATGAGAAGGCTGTACGCCTTCGATGGAAGAAATAATAACCATGTTTACTATATACATCTTAACTATTAGTGCGATCATTATAATCGCACTAATAGTTAATTCATCTAGGACAACGCAAGGGATTCAATCACATGTTGTACTTCGCGTTGATCTTCGCTGGACAGTGCACGCATAGGGCGCGGTAAATTGTTCTCATCTGCCAAACCGAGAATGGCCGCCGCCGCTGCCATCACGCGAATGCTGCCACCGTGCTGTCGGAACAGCGTCCATAACGGCTCGAGGCGCCGGGACTGTGCTGCCACCGTGACGAAATCCCCGGCCTGTGCCGCTCGCGTTAACGCTAATGCCGTGTTGGGAAATAAACCGCCGCATACCGAATACCACAGATCACATCCAGCCATCAGACCATTGCCCGCAGAGGCATCACCGCTGACACCAATGCTAATCTGCGACGGTAATTGTTCACGTAACGTGTTTACCCGCTGCAAAGCCTCACTCATCTGGTCGGGAACACCGGGGATTTTGATGGAAGCAATATGAGGAAGCGCGGCTATCCGTGCGTAAAGCGCATCTGAAAACTGAGTATGGGTGGTGCCGGGATTGTCATACACACAAATTGGCACCGAAACATGTTGTGCCACCTCATGAAACAAGCCAAACACTTCGTCATCGGTGAGTTTTTGGTAGGAAACCGCAGGTAATAATAAGGCGCTAACACCCGCCTGCTGTGCATCTTCGGCCAGCCGCAATACCTCATCGGTGCTGATTGCGCCGATACTGACAATCACCGGGATGCCATCAGCATGTTCTACAGCCAGCGTCGCCACCTGCTGGCGCTGCGCTCGGGTCAAATAGGCGTAGCTGCCAGTTGAACCCAACACGCCAAGTGAATCAACTTTCGCCGCCGTTAATCGTGCAAGCAGCCTGAGAAAAGCTTTTTTATCAATACCTGAAGCGTTTACCGGGGTCAGCGGGAACGCACTAAGACCTGAAAACATAGCCAGCTCCTGTAAGATAGCGCAAAAACGCATCTTAACAATCGCTGGCTATTTGTCATAGGCCAAAAAATTAGCGTTTGACCTCTCTTCTCAAACGCAACCAGAGAAGACCCAGTACCACAGCAATTCCTGCAGCCGCCATGCCTACACGTGAGATCAACATCAACGGCGAAGCGTCTCCACCTGCACGCAATGATTTGACCCGATCTTCACTGATGTCTACCTGACGATGCCCAATATCGTGCATCACATAGTTGGTGACGGCAGCGATTTGGTGATCGTTAAGTTCACCGGCAAAGCCGATCATCCCTTGACCATGCTCCGGCCAGACGCCCTGCAACACCGCCATGGCGACGTTATCCGCATTGGGCTTGTTTAGCACCGGATGATTCTGCAGCGCAGGCAAACCATTCAGCCCCTGGCCCGTCAGGTTATGGCAGGAGGCACAGTTGTTGCGATAAATCTGTGCGCCCTCGTTCAACACTGCCTGTGGTGTATCGTCACCTTCTACTGGCGTCCAGCGTTTTACCGGGGCCGATTCTGCTGCTGTAGAGTCTTGTGGCAGCAAATAGGTGGCGATGGCCTGACGATCTTCTGGCGTCATGCGCGAGAAGCTTTTGTCGATCGCCTCCAGCATCGGGCCGCCCGCAGTCGCCCCATTGCTGGCATGGCCGGTGGCGAGATACTGCGCCAACATCGCACGCGTCCAGTGTGGTTGGCCCTGTAAAGTGGCCGCCGTGATATCCGGCGCAAACCAGGTGCCAAGAGATGCACCCTGTAAGTTTTTATCCTGTTGTTCCGCCATCAGGATATTACGCGGCGTGTGGCAAGTGCTGCAGTGGGTTAATCCCTGCACCAGATAGGCGCCACGGTTCCACTCATCAGACTGTTTAGCATCGGGTTGGAATGGCTTGGTATCAAGGAACAACAGGTTCCATGCCGCCATGCTAAAGCGCAAATTGAAGGGGAATGGCAGCGCCGTGGCTTCCGGTTTCACATCAACTGGCTGGATGCCCTGCATAAAGTAAGCATATAAGGCGGCGACATCTTCATCCGTCAACTTTGCGTAGGCGGTGTAAGGCATCGCCGGATAAAGCTGGCTACCGTCACCCCGTACGCCCTTGCGCAACGCATCCGCAAACTGCTGCTCGCTGTAGTTGCCAATACCCGCAGTTTTGGATGGCGTGATATTGGTGCTAAAGATGGTACCCAACGGACTGGTAATCGCGTGACCACCGCTGAACGGTGCTTTGCCCGTTTCGGTATGGCACGCGCCGCAGTCACCGGCAATCGCCAGATACTCTCCACGCTGAATCAACTGCGTGTCCGCAGCCTGTGCCTGCGAAACCGCCAGCGCCAGGGTGCCTGCTGCAAGCAGGGCTTTTAAATGCTTAGCCATGTTGCGTCTCCTGCAGGATTTTGTCCGCGGTACGCAAGGCCAGCGCCATCGCGGTGAGTGTGACGTTACAGGTGCCGACCGTCGGCATCACGCCGGTGCCGACCATAAACAGATTCTGATGGTCGTGCGCACGCCCCCACGCATCGGTGACGCTGGTGGCCGGATCGAGGCCCATAGAGAGCGTGCCGGTGATGTGCTGACGGTTAGAGAATTTGCCGGTTTTGCTGTGTTTGATGTTAGTTGCGCCGAGTTTGGCAGCAATCGCGTCATAGCATTCACGCGTCTTCTCGGTGCCTTTGGTGACATAGTCGCTGACATCCCAGTACAAGGATGGCGTTGGCAAGCCCAGCTCGTCTTTATTGCTGCTCAAGGTCACGCGGTTGTTCGGATCGGGCAGCTGTTCCAGCGCATTTTTAATGCTGAGACGACGTGCCGCACGGAAGCGGATCTCATCCTGCAACTTCTTACCGAAGAGTCCCTCTGCCAGCACTTCTTTAGTCACGGAGGCGACCTGAGAGGCGTTGGAGATGTCGATACGGAACGGCGCATGTTCACTGCGGAAATCACCGTCACGGAACTGACCGATCGAGCAAGGACTCACGGGACCGCGACCTGGCCAGATCTCTTCGTCGACGTCAAAGGTCACGCCGATCGCTGGGTGATCGCACAGGTTACGCCCGACATTATCGTGTGCGTTGGCAATGCCATTCGGGAATTTATCACTCACTGACATCAGCAGCAGTTTCGGGGTTTCGATGGCGTTAGCAGCCAGTACAAAGGTCTCTGCCGTCACGCGATGGCTCACTTTGTTCCAGTCATAGTAATTCGCGGCCACGATATTGCCCTTGGCGTCGTGCTCCAACTGATACACCACCGCTTCAGTGATCACCTTCACACCACTGATTTCCGCCTGCTGCGCCGCAATGCCGCCGTGATACTGCGCATCAATCGGACATACCGGCATACAGTTGTTGTTGCCACAACAGGCAGGACGTCCGTCATAGCTGTGGCTGTTGCGCCCTGTGCTGTCATCCAACACGGTAAAATCCGGTGCCAGACGTGCCGTAACGCGTTGTTGCAGCCACGAAGCCGGGACACGCTCCATCGGGTATGGTTTACTGCGTGGCGAGCCGTTATCCGGTGACCCGCCGACCCCGGCGATCACCTCGGCCTGATAGTAATACTCTTCTAAATCGTCATAACGCATCGGCCAGTCTTTGCCGACGCCATACTGACTGTGTTGACGGAAATCGTTGGGAACAAAACGCCACAACTGCGCCGCCCAGTGCCAGCTGGTGCCGCCAAACATACGGATGTACTGTGCCGCAAAAGGATGTGGGCCAGCCTGATGCAGATAATCATTCGGTTCTGGCGTGTAACGCGGATGTGGCGCTTTAGGCGAGAACGGATAAGGCGACATAAAGTCGGATTTAAACGCCGAAGCACGGAAGCGCTCAACCAACTGGTCGCGGCCCACTTTGGGACCGGATTCGAGCAACAGCACAGACTTGCCGGCTTTTGCCAGACGTGTCGCCAGCAGTGAGCCATTGACGCCTGCGCCAATCACCACCACATCGGCGGAATTATTATTTTTCATAAACGACATAACTCTTCAGAATCAGGGCTGTTGTGCCCAGCTACCACACTCGCCGTAGGAGAATCCCGGCGGCACTAATTTGTCATCCACCAGCTTATTCGCCAGCGTATTCACATAGGTGACATACAGCGCGTGATTGCCCTTGCCGACCACGCCGTTGTACCAACCTCCGAGGATCACTTTTGCCAGCTTTTCGCTGTCTGCATCGGCGGGAAACGTCAGGTGATCCTGCTGCAGGAGTTCCGGCTGGTTTTGCAGCAGCGTTTTCAGCTGTGCGAGTGCGGTGACAAACCCTTTCTGCGTCTGACTGAGTGCCAAAAGCAACGCGCCCCCGACGGTGGAATTGAGCGCGGTTTGCTGCGTCAGCAATTGTGACACCTGCATAAAATCGTCCAGCCCAACCACAGTGGTAGATGACTGGGCGGCGTTGAGGCGCGGCAACGGCAAAAGCTGGCCTGCTGCGCTGGCAATGGTGACCAGCCCGACCATCTTCAACACGCGGCGGCGTGAGTAATGCGTCATAGTTTCTTCCAGTAAAAACGTCGCCTGCGGTCGCAGGCGACAAAATTTGGCAATATCTCCAGGGCGGCCTATAGGCCGCGCCTTACTGCTTTCTGCGGCGCATCAGCCACCACGCCAGCAGCACAATCACCACCAGCATGCCGACGCCCACTCCGACCTGTGCCAGCATCACCAACGGTGATGAGGGACCGCCGCGACGGATTTCTGCTACCCGTCCAGGTGACGCTGTCACTTCGACATTGCCGTAATGATGCAAGATCCAGTTAGACAGTGTGGCAACTTGCTGGTCATTCAGTGCATTTAGCGCATTCGGTTGTGAACCAAACGGCGGCATATAAACATCACCCTGCGCGGTATGACGTTGCACACCGAACAGAATGGTGGCGATCAGGTTTGAAGGGTTGCGCTCTGCGGTAGCACTATTATGGAAAAGGCTGGGATAAAACGCGTCTTTGGTGCCCTCACCGCTGCTGCCGTGGCACGAGGCACAGTTGCCGGAGAACAGTCGAGCACCCTCATCACGGGTCGGTGAGTTGAAAGCCTCTCCCCGGAACGCCACCAGATTCTGTGCGGCTTTACCCTGCTCGAAGCGCGATGCGCCGCTCGCCGGTGCATTTTTATCCGTTACGCTGCCCATGTACTCGGCAATGGCGGCCAGATCTGCGTCAGACAAGTGCTGGAAGCTGTGGGTAATCGCTTCCGCCATACTGCCCGCGGCTTGCGCTTTACCTGCCAGACGACCGGTCTTGAGATAGGTAATCAGATCCTGTTGAGACCACTGACCGATGCCGCTGACCGCATTAGCGGTGATATTCGGAGCAAACCACGGCCCAACCTGCGCCCCGGTAAAGGCATCGCCCTCTTTCTCCTGCATCAGGAATCCACGGGGGGTGTGGCAGGTACTACAGTGTGCAGCGCCCTCCACCAGATAACGGCCACGGTTCCAGCCTGCAGACTGCCCCATATCCGGCGTAAAGCCCGGTGATTTCAGGAACAGCGCGTTCCAGAACATCATCGAGAAGCGCAGGTTGAGCGGGAACGGCAGATGCGTCTCTTCGGTGGTCTTATCCACTGGTTGTACGCCTGACATAAAGTAGGCATACAGAGCGTGAACGTCCTCATCCGTCAGCGTCGCATACGCGGTATAGGGCATCGCGGGATAGAGATTCGCGCCATCCGCACGCACGCCTTTGCGCAAGGCATCAGCAAACTGCTGCTCGCTGTACTGACCAATGCCAGCGATTTTCGATGGCGTAATATTCGTCGCGATGATTTCACCGACCGGTGACTCAATCGCCTTACCACCGGCAAAAGGTTTACCATGTTCCGCGGTATGACAAGCCGTACAGTCGGAGGCCACAGCAAGGTATTCGCCCTTCTTCACCAGCGCATCATCAGCAGCGTGAGCGGCACCGCTTGCCAGTGCCAGAACTAGCGCCATCTGTTTGAGTTTCAGCATGATTACGCCTCCTGCGCCTGTTTGACGATGGCATCGGCCGCTTTAAAGGCCAGCGCAACCATGGTCAACGTACTGTTACCGCACGCGGTGCTGGCCATCGCCCCGCCACCTGGCAGGAACAGATTGCGGTGATCGTGAGCACGGCACTCGTTATCCACCACCGAATTAGCCGGATCGTTACCCATAATGGTGCCGCCCATGATGTGCTTGCTTTGGTTATATTGTTTCGAGAATTTCTTATCGATGGCACCCATCGCCTCGGCGATACGGTCAGCAATCGGTTTGGAGTAGTTCTGATACGAGCGGCGCACATAGTCACCTACATCGTAGTGAATGGCGGGTTTGGGCAAACCGAGCCAATCCTTTTTATCACTCAGCGTCAGGCGGTTGTTGGCATCCGGCAGAATTTCATGCGCGAGCACAATATCCGCGGTGCAGGCTGTCATGCGGCGAATTTCTTCGTCCAGGGCTTTACCCACCAGCCCTTTCTCCAGTGCGCCAAATGTCACGAAGCGGTTACGGGCAAAGTTGTTAAAGCGGAAGTAAGCCCCAGCGTGCTCAGAGCGGAAATCACCCTGCGAGGTTTCCATGATGCCGCTGTTGACCACCGGCCCGACGCCCGCCCAGTAAGGCTCATCCAACGTCACCGTCATGGTGATTTGGGGATGGTCCATCATGTTGCGACCAACCTGATCAGAGCTGTTGGCAACGCCGTTCGGGTTGCGCGAATCCGCTGACATCAACAGCAGTTTCGGCGTTTCCAGCCCGTTGCAGGCGATGATGAACAGCTTGCCGCTGACGCGATGCGTTTGCTTGTGCTGATCATAATAATGCACCGCTTCGATGTGGTTGCTGGCGTTGGTTTCAATGCGCCATACCACTGCGTTATCAAGGATAGTGGCACCTTTGGCTTCAAGGCGGGATAGCGCAGTGGCACCATCATATTTCGCACCAACCGGGCAAACCGGTACACAGTTGTTATTGGCGCAACAGGCGGGACGATCGTCGTAAGACATGCCGCTGTTACGCGCCTGTGCCGTCGGGATGTTGTGCAGCCCCAACTTTTCACGCACCACGTCAGTAAAGCGGGCTTCACCCGGTCCAAAGGGCAGCGCGGGCATCGGGTAAGGTTTCGAGCGCAGCGGCGGCCATTGCAGTGCCGGATCGTCCGGTCCGCAGATGCCCAGCTTGTATTCGGCGCGCGCGTAGTAAGGTTCCAGCGTGTCGTAATCAAACGCCCAGTCACGACCCACGCCGTAGCGCGTATGCAGTTGCATATCGGCGGGTGTTAAGCGCCAGCAGGTGCCCGCCCAATGCCAGGTCGATCCCCCGGCATATCGCACATAGCTCTGTGCATAGGAGTCTTCCCCGCTGAGTTGCAGATACCCTTTCCCTGCGCCCGCTGGTTCAGGATGCGGTGCCCACTCACGTGATGGGTAGCACTCAATGGGGTTGCCTTTGGCGGCCAGCGGCAAGTTACGATAATTTTCAACGATTTCGGCACGCGATACGCGTGGACCGGCTTCCAGCATCAATACCGGAATACCGGCATCAAGCAGTTGCTCAGCGATCACCACACCGACCACGCCGGTGCCAACGATCACCACAGGTGACTGAGAAGGAGCTGCCATGTTTTGTCTTCTTTTTTGGTGGTCAGAATTGCGGTACGGGAAGGACCGGTGTGTTAGTACGCTGCCAGTTATTCGGCCCACTGATGCCGTAAGACGGGATCGTGATGGTATCTAGCGTGGTGTGCCAGGTCAGCGCTTGCTCATAGGCAAACGCCTTGGCTGAACGTTTCGGTTCGAGGCAGCCGGTGTACCAACCAAAGATGATTTTGTGCGCCAGATCCTGCAATGCGCCCTGCGGAATCGCTGGGAAGAAATCTTCAACGATCTGCGCATTGTTCGCTTTGGCAATCGCCAACAGATGATTGAGATTTACCATTAATTCCGGGTGATCGAGTTCCAGTAGCGCCAGCATGCGCTGCCCGACCGCATCATCCAGTTTATGGTTGACCAGAAGACGAGATATCTGCATGAAAGGAATGAAATTTTTCGACGAGTCTGCAAACGCCATACGCGGAAGCGCCGAGGTGACCAGGCCGCCAGCCACGATCACAACGCCGGAGAGCAACACTCTGCGGCGTGACAACTGGACCTCGCCGAGCGGCAGGTCTTGCAACTTACTCATGGTGTATCCCTGGTTGGTGACACGGCTCAAAACCTCCGCGAGGCGAAGGTAAAAAATCTAATTGTTTGAAATAACGTAAAAACATCCGCTGATTAACAATCACATAACGCAACATTAATCAGATGTCTTAGAACGACACGGACTTTTAATATAATAAATGGATCTTAAACAAAATCCATACGTAATGATGTTTTCAAATCAAAAATGAGTGGAATTGGGCAAGAGGAAGGATTGGGTAATCAAATCTGGTGACAGTCATCACATTGAAATCTGGCTAGTTAATTTGTAGGTCGCGACCCTCAGGCCGCCCAGGATGCGGGCGGCTCTATAAGGAAATTACTTACTCAGCGTCGCATTCAACGCATCAATGGAGGTTTGCAACCCTGCTTCAACACTCATGGTCAGGTCTTCCATTTCCAGCGAGACATCGCCGTTGTAACCGGTCATGCGTAATACAGAGAAGAACTCTTTCCACCATTTCAAATCCTGACCACAGCCTACGGCAACATAGTTCCAGGTTCGGGTTTTGGTATTCGTGACAGGTTGATACTCCATCAGGCCGTCAATATCCGCTAGTCCGCGTTCGATACGCGCATCCTTACCGTGCACGTGGAACACTGCCCCCTCCAGTTTACGTGCCGCTGCGATCGGGTCCGCGCCCATGGCGATCAAGTGTGAAGGATCGAGGTTCATTCCAATCATCCCATCGACCTCGTGACGCAGGCGCAATAAGGTCGACGGGTTGTAGACCAACTGGCAAGGGAACTCTTCAATCGCAATCTGCTCAACGCCGTGCTGTTTGGCATGCTGGACGAATTTTTTCCACCAAGGGATGGCAACATCATTCCACTGATAATCGATCACCCCCGGCATGTAATCCGGCCATGAGATGGTGGACGTAATCCAGTTCGGCACGCGATCTTCCGGCCCGCCGCCAGGCAAGCCACTCATCATCACGATCTTCTTTACGCCCAACTTGCCGGCAAGCTCCACGGCACGGTAACTGCTTTGGGTATGGGTCTCCCCCAACGCGCCAGGCGCCAGCGGATTGCCCGAACAGTTCAGCGCCACGATACGCATCTCGCGATCGGCCAGTTCTTGTTTAAACTTCTCCAGTTTCATCGGTGATGACAGCAACTCTTCCGTTTTCACATGTGGACACGGCGACCAGCCACCGGCCGTCATTTCTACCCCATCAATTCCGTAGCTTTTGACTTTATCCAGCATTGCCGGGAAGGGTAAATCAGCCAAAACGTCAGTACATAATGCGAGTTTCATTCTTCAATCCTTAAGCGATGCGTTAATTACGCTTTCTCAAACTGTGCAATAAATTCGTGTTTGGTTTTGGCGTTGGCTAATAAAGTGGTTTTAACTTCATCGCCCAACAGATCGGCAATATTCGCCAGCACCTGGATATGCTCATTCTCGGTGGCCGCCACTGCGACAACGACAAAAACCACCTTGCCTGCACCCCAACTTACGCCATTGGGAAACTGGAATACCTGGAAACCGGTTTTAATAACCAGATCAAGGTTTTCTTTTGCACAATGTGGGAAAGCGATGCCCGCACCGATATAAGTTGAAATGCTCTTCTCCCGCGCTAACATGCCGTGCAGAAAACCCGGTTTGACATAACCCGCCTGCTCTAAAGCATGCGCCGCAATTTCGATGGCTTCACTTTTATTCCCTGCCCGACATTGTAAATGCAGCGCATCTTCCGTCAGTTTCAACATAATTATTACCTCACTTTCCGCGAGCAAAAAAATATTTAGCGATAAAGCGCTGGTAGCGCTGGAATTAAAACGTCATGTTTTTTGCCGTCTTTCAGTGACGCAAGGCCCGCATCACACACCAGCGCAACCACATAGCCATCCCAGGAAGAAGGCCCGCTCATCTCTCGCCCGTCACGCACGCGGTCAACAAAGTGCTGCACCTCGCGGTCGTAAGCGACAGCAAAACGTTCCATGCAGGATTGTGCGATATGCTGCGCATTACCGTGACGTGAACGCGTGCTGATAACCTGTTGTTCTGTCAGCGCTGCAATCGCATTTTCGCCAATCACTTCACAGCGAATGTCGTAGCCGTAATGGCAGTTCACGAACAGTTCATCATCAACACGCACACCGGATTCAGTCTCAAAGATAACAATCAGCGGGTCCTGCAAATGCGGTAATGCCCTGCTGGTTTTCTTACGCGGTTTGTCCACGCGTACCGAGGTAATGTTCTCATTCAGCAGATAACGAATGATGTCGATTTCATGGGTAGCCGAATCATTGATCGCCATCTCCAGGGTGTAACTCTCGGGCACCGAGGGGTTGCGGTGCGCGCAGTGGATCAGCATCACCTCACCGAGATCCCCCCCATCAATCGACTGTTTCAACGCCTGATAGCCTGGGTCGAAGCGGCGCATAAAGCCTAATTGCAGTAAACGCTTTCCGGCTTTTACTTCTGCATCAATAATTTCCTTTGATTCATCTGCGGTGGGTGTCAGTGGTTTTTCGCAGAATACCGGTTTGCCAGCATTAAACGCCGCCAGAATTTGAGCTTTATGTACCGGACCAATTGAGCAAATAAACACGGCGTCGACCAGTTCAGAATTGATCATCTCTTCTGCATCATAAAATGCGGTTGCGCCATATTCAGCGGCAACCATATCGGCCGCTGCGCGGTTAATATCGCAAACGGCTGTGACTTGCGCACCGGATATAACAGTTTGGAAGCGTTTCAGATGGTCCCGGCCAATCATACCCAGACCAATTAAGCCAATTTTAACAGTCATTTATTTATCCTCAGGTTAAAAGCGAAATTTCTTTTCAATCTGTTCCAGGGTCATACCGCGCGTTTCAGGTAAATATTTCACCAGTAAAATAAGCATGATGACGTTAGTCGCGCCAAAGAAGCCGAAGGTCATACCGCCGCCGTAATGGCTCAGCAAATAAGGGAAGATAGATTGGATCATAAAGTCGAAGATCCACAGGCCAAATACCGCAAAGCCCATACCAACACCGCGCATTCTGAGTGGGTAGATTTCCGCTAACATCAGCCAGAATACGGGTGCAATCCAGCCTTGCATAAACACCAGGAACACCAGCATTAATCCGAGAATAACGTAAGGTGCATGGGCAAAGTTGGCGTGCAGCGTATCAACACCGTTCACGGTTTCCGTGTGGAAGAAGAATTTGAACGCCAGGCCAATCAGCACCAGGCTCACTGTGACACCCGCCTGCCCGGTAAAGAACATCTTACGGCGTGAATGTTTGCCGATGAGCGCCATACCTAACAAAGTGGCCAGTACGGAGATGATACCGTTTGCGACGGCGCCAGTGACCGCGGCAGCATCACCGAGTCCAGTCGCTTTCAGCACAGTGGGTGCGTAGTACATGATGGTGTTCACGCCGGTAACGCGGGTGGCTAACACAATCATCAAACCAATCAGCACCAGTTGAATCACCCAGCGATTTTTCAGCTCAGCGAATAAATTAAACTTCACTTGATCAGCCTTAACTATCTGCTGAATCTCTTTGACTTCACGGTCTACCTCTTCGGGTAAACGCAACGTCTTCAACACTTTCACGGCTTTATCGGTTTCACCACGGCGGATAAAAAAGCGTGGCGATTCTGGCATCATTAACATGCCGAACCACAGCAGCGCGCCTGGCAAGGCGGGGATAGCCAGCATAATGCGCCAGTTATGCTGCATTTCCGGATACAGGTTCACAATGGCAGCGTTGACGGAATACGCCAGGAACTGGCCGGTCACAATCATTAATTCGTTTACCGTCACCAGTCTTTCGCGTTGATCGGCTCGTGCCAGCTCGGAAATATAAATAGGGACGGTGACGGAGGCGCAACCTACCGCCAGACCAAGAATAAAGCGTGCTACAATCATTGAGGGCACATCCCAGGCAAATGCCGTGCCTAATGCGCCAAACATAAAGATTGCCGCCACCCATAATAGATTTTTACGTCGTCCTTGTTTATCTGATAAATAACCACCGAACAATGAGCCTAATGCCGCGCCGAATAACAGGAATGAGGTGATAAAACCCTCCTGAGCTGGCGTGAGATTTAAGTCGTATTTCATGAAGATCAGCGCACCGGAAATAACGCCGGTATCGTAACCGAAGCACAAACCACCAATTGTTGAGACAATGGTGATTAACCGCATGCGCTGAGGATTTTGCAGGTTAGTTTTATTATACATAGCTGTTCCATCTGGTTGTAAGGTAATACCGTTGCAAGCCGTTTGTTGGTCAGTTATGACTGATAAATTTACGCAGCCTGAATCAGATCTTTTATTAATACACTGCATCATTATTTTTATTTTTGGCAACGCTTTATGCGTCGCCAGAACCCTAATCGTTACGACAACGTTATATCAAAGTAAATTTTAAAAACCAGACGCACTCGTTTCTCCAACACCACGCCGTGTCAGAGATCATATATTTTTATCAAAAAGCACAAAAATGAGTGATAAAGATCACAATAGAGCGCTAGACTGTTGACTTAGCAAGAATGGAGACTGGAAAAAAATAAGTTTAAGCACTGTGCAGGTGAATAATTTGATCTTGTGAACGCACTATCTGAAATGGCATGTATTCAGTTCATCTTTAATTTTTTTATGATTTAATCAACCACAGCAATTTTGATGATTTTTCTCTTTATGTGTCCTTTATACCCTTAATGACCTCACGTGTATATCCTGCTCTTCTTTCGTCTACAAGAACGCTATTTCAGTCGTGGGTTAGTGTTACGCAAAAAAAGTGTGATGGTGATCAAATTCATTTTTTTCAGCTCAACATGAAAACAATAATCGATAGTTGAACATAGCCTCAATATTTAAATCGCATATGTTTCAATGCTTTACGCTTCATCAAAAAGCAACATTGATGATTACGAATTTCAAGACTCGTGTAAGAATAGCGGCATATCAACAGGAGCCACCATGATTACCTTTTGCCTGAACGAACATCCTACTTCCCGCGGCTTTGACAACAGCTTGCGCCCTCGCCTTTCGTTCCTGTGCAAAGCCGAAGGTAAAGAGGAAGCCTTTCCTCGCGTTATGCACAAGCATGATGATCGTTTTGAATTGATGTTTATCCGCTCGGGCAGCGGCATCTACAATATTGACGGGCGTGGCTACAACGTAAAAAAAGGCGATATCCTGCTATTTAATGCCAACGTACTGCATGATGAGAGCCCTACTGCCACGGATGATTTATTGATTTTTAGCTGTGGCGTGGAGCAACTTAAGGTAGATGGCTTGCCCCTTAATGTGCTCACCACACGCGCCCAACCTGCCGTCATGCCCAGCGGTGAATTTTATGAAGAAATTGGCCAACTGTTTGATCAGATGTGGGCACACGTCAACAGTAAACGTCTCTATGGAGCTGAGATTGGCGATAATTTACTCAGTGTATTGTTATTATTGTGCCGTAACATCTGGATTGAAAACAAACAGGTTCAGGAGAGTAATAACACACTGCTGGGACAGCGCATTAAAGACTATCTTGATAATCACTATAAAGAGGATATCGCGCTCAGTTCGATCACCGCGGCCCTAAATATGAACCAGTTCTATCTCGCGCACGTGTTTAAAGACTACTCGGGCTATTCACCTAAACAGTATCAAACACGTCGTCGCATTGGTGAGGCGCAGAATTTATTATTAAGCACTTCTCTCGGCGTTACCGAAGTGGCTAACGCGGTAGGTTACGATAACGTCAATAACTTTCATCGCATTTTTCACAATCTTGTCGGCATTCCCCCTGCGCGTTATAAAAAATTCTGGCTGACCGGGCAAATTAAAACGTAGTTTTCAGCCATCCGACCGCTGACCTCTGTACAGGCTTAATGAGATAAGCCTGCAGATTCCTGTTTTTGCAAATTAAGGAAACCATTATGTTGTTGGTGATTTTTACTGGAGGCGATGATGAAAAATTATCACCGCTGTAACGCCCGCTACGTTTATTCTCTGTGCTGCATCGCCACTTTGGGTGGCGTGATGTTCGGTTATTCTACCGGCGTGATCTCAGGCACAGTCGATTCAATCCAATCCTATTTTAAACTTGATCCCTCACAAACAGGTTGGGTAGTTTCCAGCATCTTTGTAGGCTGTATTATCGGCTCTCTTGCTGCCGGAAAACTGGCGGAAAAATGGGGCCGGAAGCCTGTACTGTTGCTGGCTACCTTTGCCTTCGCGCTTTCCGCAGTAGGTTCAACCTTCGCTGACTCTTTCTCGCTATTTTCTGTGGCCCGTATCGTTGCAGGATTAGGAATAGGACTGGCGGGTACGGTTGCACCCATGTACATGGGCGAAATTGCACCCGCTAGCATACGAGGCAAGGCTTCAGGAATCTTTAATCTTTCCCTGGTGGGTTCGCAAACACTCGTTTTCCTGATCAATTACCTCATTGGCCGCGGCATGTCCGAAGCTTGGTTGGTGGATGAGGGATGGCGCTGGATGATGGCAGCACAGTTCGTGCCAGTAGTATTCATGCTCTTTTGTACTTTGATACTGCCGGAATCACCACAATGGTGTAT
Source organism: Pantoea sp. EA-12 (assembly GCF_030053355.1). Taxonomy (NCBI): domain Bacteria; kingdom Pseudomonadati; phylum Pseudomonadota; class Gammaproteobacteria; order Enterobacterales; family Erwiniaceae; genus Pantoea; species Pantoea sp. EA-12. The sequence continues at coordinate 15,778 of NZ_JASGBY010000026.1, forward strand.
TAATCATCAGCAGGGTGAGCGAGCCTTACGTGTGCTGGAAAAAATTTATCCTGATCTGAACAAAGAAGAAGCCCGTCAGATTATATCGGTACGAAGCGAACCTCAACACGCCGCAAAGGGTAGCAGTTCATTGCGTTATATCTGGCAAACGCCAGTGCTACGTTTCGCATTGATTGTTGGTTGCAGTATCGCAGTATTGCAGCAACTCACCGGCGCCAGCATCGTCATGTATTACGCACCACTGATCCTCAACACGGGTGAAATAAGTAAGGATACGCTGTTATTTCAAACCATCTTTATCGGCCTGCTTAATGCGTTGGGAGCGTTCATTGCGATGAACCTTTATGACCGATTTGGCCGTCTCCCGGTGATGAAATTGGGTACCCTCGGTGCAATTATTGCCCTGCTGTTACTGTCATGGAGCATGCTTAACCAGCAAAGCGGCTATCTTGCCATCTTCTCTGCCCTGCTGTTTATGATGATGTTCGCCATCAGTTGGGGCGCCGGTTGTTGGGTACTTATTTCAGAGATTTTCCCTCCACGGATTAAAAGTTATGCCATGGGGCTGGCGGTGAGTCTGATGTGGATTTTCAATTTCCTGGTGACTCAGTTTTTCCCGGTGTTGAATGAGATACCAGCGCTACAGCATGCATTCCATGGTGCATTCTCTTTCTGGATTTTCGCCGCCATTAATCTGTTATGTCTCATTTTCTTGCTGCGTTTCGTCCCTGAAACCCGAGGGGTCGCACTTGACGACATCGAACAACTCCTTGCCAGCCGTATGAAGGCGGGCAAAGTTTCCTCATCCACAACGGTTGCATCCGTTGCTACCACCAGTCTCGAAGGTAAATCATGATTAAGGCACTGCACGGCATCTCAACCCACTATTGTAATGTGGTGACTGAAACCCGAATTGCAGCAGAAACGGGCTACGACGGCTTGGAATTCCTGCACTATAAGCTGCTGCGCTATCTTGATAACGGCGGCAGCACTGCTGAACTCAACAAACTGGTGAATGGCTACGGTCTGCAAACGGCTTGCCTAAATGCCTTGATCGATATTGAAAGACATCAGGAGGGTGAGAAACAGCAACTGTTGGCCGAAGCGACACGCTTAACGCAAATTGCTGCCGATCTTGAATGCCCGACCATCCAGATTCTTGCACAGCATGGAATAGATCACCTACCTGAACCGCAAATACTCGACATCATGACCGAGAACATTTCGGAAATTGCCAGCATTGGTCAACAGTATGGTGTTCGCTATCAAATTGAAGTGATCGCGCACACTAAGTTCAACACATTAAATCAGGCGCTGGAAGTCATTCGTCGAGTCGGTAAGCCAAACGTTGGGTTGGTGATTGATTTCTGGCATCTGTTTGCTACTGGTGCCACAACGCCAGAGGATATCCAGCAACTTGACCCTTCGCTGATTTTCGGTGTGCACTTCTGTGACGGTCGAAAACCTTTTACGGGTGAAGCATGGGAAGAGACGATTCTTCGAGCCTACATGCCGGGGGAAGGCGATATTGACATTCAGGCGTGGACTGATGCTGTTAAAGCAACGGGATTTGATGGCGTCTGGTCTGCGGAATTGTTTAGCCCTGCTCGCTGGGAAATGGACCATGCCGTGTTAGCCAGACAGGTGATTGAAAATATGCGTAGCTATACCGGCTAAATGTTTAGGGGCGGCCAAGAATAGCCGCCCTTTTCATACCTATTACTTCAACGCAATACGGGCGATGCCGTCAGCGCCTTTTGTCGACGAGTCTTTATTGAACTCCGCTTTCAGGGTCACATACAGGGTGTTGTTGTCTGGACCAATCAGCAGGCTGTTAGGATTCTGATCAAACGACCAGCTGTTTTTCACTGCGTAAGTGGTGGCATCCAACTGCAGCACTTTCTTCGATTCACGCTGGCTGATGTAGATCTCGTTGCGCTTCGCGTTGAACTTGATGCCCAGCGAGTCACCTTCAATACGTTTGATCACTTTGCCAGTGTGCTCGTCGAATACCAGCGTCGCTTTTCCTTTGGAATCGTCAGTGACGAACAGACGGCCAGTGGCAGGATCTTCTGCCATGTTCAGGAACAGATACTCTTTACCGTCACCTGCAGTCCAGCGCTTCTCGATTTTGTGGGTGCGCGGATTAATCACCAGGATCTCACCTGAACCATTGGCGGCATAAATGCGCTCAGTGACCGGGGAATAGATCAGGCCAGTCACCCATTTACCGGCATTTTTGATCTCGGTTTTCAGCTTGAAGGTTTTGGTATCAACCACCGAGATGTAACCTGGATCGGCAACGCGGCCCACGTACAATTCGTTGCCGTGCCACAGCACTTCACGTGCGCCCGCCGGGTAGCCTTCTTTACTGATTTTGCCCGGGAACACCAGACGTGCCAGCACTTTGCCACTCTGGGCATCAACCTTAGAGATTGCGCCATCCAATGAGTTAGTGGTGTAGAACACACTGCCTTGCTCATCAATTGCCGTACCAAAGTTTTTCAGATCGGTGTGAGTCTCGCCTTTGGTCGCCAGGGTGGCTGGATCCAGACGATAGATAACACCGCCATTCACATCCTTAAAGCTCTGCGCGCTGGCGACAAACAGTCCTTTTGAGTCCTGTGAGTAAACCATCTCATACAGGCCATCGCCCAGGACACGCTGTGTCACGGCGGTATCAACCGGTTTAGCGGTTTCAGCAACCGGGGCTTCGGCTTTTTTAGCAGGCGCCTGACAAGCAGTCAGACTAAATGCAGCGGCGATCGCCATGGCAACAGCGGCTTTACGCGGACTAAACAACGATTTCATGCAGAACTCCATCAATGGATGAACGGCTCCGATCGTATCTAACGAGCGGAAAATATAAGAAGAATGAGAATCATACGCATTAAGATGAAGGAAGCAAATATTCACGTGGATTTCTCTGCTCTCCCGCTATCAAACAGAAAAAATGTTCACTGCATCTGCCGCGACATTTACCGCAAAGTTCCTGTTTATGCCCGTAACAAAAATGAAAACGCCAGCAACTAACGGGTTATAAACCCACCTATCCAATTGATTTAGTTGTTGTTTACACATTATTACACTTCAAATTGAATCCTTGCGAGATTCTATAAAGCAAATGATTATCATTGGCGTTCGTAAACAGGAATACGTCGCACCTGCCCCCTTTTTCTTGGGGGGAAATTCAGGCGCAAACATAACAACCGAAGCCCGATGGCTTCAGATAACAATCATTGACCACGGAAATAATTATGTCTTCGAAAGGCAGGGATTCAGGCATCCGAAAAACGTTTAGCGTGTCGCTTTTGGCGATGGCAGTGCACGCCCTTCTTAATCCAGCCATGGTGCAAGCGGCCGATAACGCGCAGCAGGATTTGGTGGTTAACGCCACCACCAGCGATAACAGTGGTGATAACGAGAAGCAGGACTATGCGGTGAAAACTACGCGTGCTGGCACCAAATTGTTGCTGACGCCACGCGATGTGCCGCAATCGGTCAGCGTGGTGACTCAACAGCGTATGCAGGACCAGCAGTTACAGACCGTCACTGACGTACTGAACAACACCACTGGCATCACCAGTAATCTGGTCGACTCAGAACGTTCAGAATATTATTCACGCGGTTTTAAAATCACCAACTTCACCTTTGATGGTATTCCCACGTCGGTGGGTGACAGCTGGAATTTCGGTGATGCCGCCTCTGATACCGCCATTTACGATCGTATCGAAGTGGTGCGCGGTGCGACCGGACTGATGACCGGAGCGGGGAGCCCATCGGCGTCGGTGAATATGGTGCGTAAACACGCCGACAGCAAAGAATTCACCGGTAACGTCAGTGCCAGTTACGGCAGTTGGGATAAGCAGCGCTATGTGGCTGACATCGCGGGGCCGCTGAACAGTGACGGCTCGCTGCGCGGACGTGTTGTAACCGGTTATCAGGATCAAGACAGCTGGTTAGATCGTTACCATAAAAATAAGAAGTTCCTGTATGGCGTTGTCGATGCCGACCTTACCGATCACACCACGCTTTCATTGGGTTATGACTATGAGAAAGCCGACACGCGTGATCCTACCTGGGGCGGCTTACCGGTGTTCTACAGCAACGGGTCACTGACGCATTATAACCGCAGCCTCAACTCCGCCGCCGACTGGACTTACTACCACACTGAAGTGCAGAAGTTGTATGCCGACCTGGTGCATAACTTCGACAATGGCTGGAGCATTCATGTTAACGGCACGCATGCCAAAAATACCTTCAGCGATAAACTGCTCAACATCTACAGCGCCTTCCCGGATGAAACCACGGGTGAAGGGGTGACCGGTTACGGCAGCCTCGATCGCGGTAAGCGTGAACAAACGTCCGTTGATGGCTATGCCAGCGGTCCGTTTGAGCTGTTGGGTCGTCAACATCAGTTAATGGCGGGCGTAAGCTACAGCCGTCAGCATAACCAAACCTATAGTCAGGATGGCGTCACCGATCTGGATGAATATGACATTACGTCAGCCGATATGGGTGCTTTCAATAATAACTGGACCGGTAATATCGCTGAACCGCAGTGGCAAGGCTGGTATCTCAATGCCAATGACGTGATCCGTCAGAAATCCGCCTACACCGCCGCGCGCTTCTCGCTGGCTGACCCACTGTCGCTGATTATTGGGGCGCGCTACACCGAGTGGAGCACTAACGGCAGCAGTGGCAATATGACCAAGAACAACACCACGCCGTATGCCGGTTTGGTGTATGACATCAACGATACCTGGTCAGCCTATGCCAGCTACACCTCGATCTTCCAGCCACAGACTTACCGTGACACCTCAGGCCATTACCTGTCTCCTGTCACCGGGAAAAGTTATGAAACTGGCCTGAAATCGGCGTGGTTTGATGGTCGCCTGACGGCTACCGTCGCGGTATTCCGCATTCAGCAAGAAAATGTCGGTACGGCAATCAGCAACGTTTACGTTAATAACAGCAGCGAACAGGCGTACTACGCCACCAAAGGTGCTCGCAGTAAGGGGGCGGAATTTGAGCTAAATGGGGCATTGACCGATAACCTGCAACTGACCTTCGGTGCGACCCGTTATGTGGCACGCGACAGTGACGGACGTTATAACCCGGATCAGCCACAGACCGACTTCAAACTGTTTACGCGCTACCAGGTGCCGATGATGCCAGACCTGACCATTGGCGGTGGCATTAACTGGCAGAACCGTACCTTTGAAGATGTCAGTGCGCCAGATGGCAGCACGCAACGCGTGTATCAAGGCAGCTATCCGCTGGCGAACCTGTTTGCGCGTTATCAAGTCACCAAACAAGTGGCGGTGCAGGCCAACGTCGATAACCTATTCGATCGCGAGTACTACACCTATATGAACAACTATGTTTACGGTGAACCGCGTAACTTCTCGGTGAGTGTCTCTTATCAGTTTTAATTGAAAAATCCCCGGTGCTAAGCCGGGGATTTTTGATATCAGACCTTATTTTTATAATTAAAGCTGATCTGCGAATTCTGCTCGCGCGGTAAACGCCGCGCCTCTAAATAAACCGATTTCCAGTACGGATTATTCAGAGATGACCGCATCACGCCCTGGCTAACCGAAGCGTGGAGGAATTGATGATCGGTGTCATAAAAGCCGACGTGTAACTCATGTTTGATACGAAAGAACACTAAATCACCGGGTTGCAGATGTGACTGATCGACTGGCTGACCCATGGCGATTAATTCTTTAGTGGTGACACGATCCATCGGAATATTGAAACGATCTTTTAACGTGCGCCAGACAAATCCCGAGCAATCCACCCCCGTTAATTGCGTTCCGCCCCACTGGTATTTGGTGCCTTCCCATGAGTGCATTTGATCGTGCAATGCGGCTATCACGGGGATTAAATCCGGTTGCTTGACACCATCGGCTGAGGTGTCAACGCTTTCATCCGCCGGAGAATGAGACGATTTAGATGAACATCCTGCCAGGGTAAATAAGAACAGGCAGGCGATAATCTTGCTGGCCGCAGAGTTGATCATGAGATGACGTTTTCGCTGAGGGAGACAGTGGTTAGAGACTTATACCGCAAAAAAGTTGCAGAAATAAATAGCTCGACGCTGAATTCTTTTAATCCCCTTCTTTTTTACCTAAGTTTACGCTGAGGTAACATATTGTATTTGGGTTAAAAACTATTCGAGTGATGATTAAAGCGTGTGCAGAAGGTTATTTCTCCTTCTGCACACTGCCGCTGGTTAATATTTCCCAGAGAAGTTCGCGCTGATGCGTTGTGCCAGGTAATCCTTAGCCGAAATGGCTGGATACTTTTTCTCCGGCCCTTCAATAATCACATCCTCATTCGCCTGACAGAAAAAAGCCAGGCTATAGCGTGCAGGAACTGACTCTCCCGGCAGCGGATTGCTGACGCGATGGAAATTAGACGGTAATTTATCATCGCTCCATCGCATTAACATGTCGCCGATATTGCAGGTAATCAGCCCCTCTAGCGGTTCAATCGGCGTCCAGACTTGTTCATCCATCTCTTTACCTGGGCAAACCTGCAAGCCCCCCTGCCCATCACGTTGGAACAGCAAGGTGAGACAATCAAAATCGGTGTGAGCACCCGCCCGCCATGGGCCATCAGGTTCACCACTGATGGCAAAATAGTGCAACATACGCAGGGTACTTTGGTACGTCTCACGTGAAGGATCATGCGCGTGAGTGAAGAAATCGAGAGGGAAACCTAATTTGAAGGCGAAGCAAGACAGGAGCTTCATACCTACCTGCCAGCACTGCTGCTCGAAGGTCAACACGCCAGCCTGAAAACCGGGCAATGTCTGTTCCTCTGGCCACAGCTCTGCCATTCGCGGACGGGTAATTTGATACGACTCTTTTTGATCGGGTTTACCCGTAGAGGGACGAATCTGTGCTCGATATTCCCAGCCCGCATTTCGGCGCAATGGGTGACGTGCTTTTTCACTCTGAGGCAGGGCAAAGAACCGTTCCGCGTTGGCAAAGGCGGCGTTGATATCCTCTACAGGAATGCCATGACCACTGACCTGGAAGAAGCCAATTTCGGTTGCGGCTTGCCATAGCTGCTCAGCAATTACAGGCATGCGCCGGTCAAAATCACTGAGGTCAATAATACGGACATCACGCTGAGCTTCGATACCGCGCGCGCCCATGCGGGATTCTTTGGCTAATTCATGCAGACCATAAGACGTGTTGTTTTCCATTGGTGCACCTCGTTATTCAGTCATAACGGATGACCGCCCTACTCAGGCAAGCCACCCCCGCGCCCTGATTGCTGGGCGATCGAGCAATGACCCACCGGGAATGACCACGGCTGACAGCTTCTACTCCCTTTCATCACAGCAAGCTTTATGCCATTTTTAAAATTGATTATAAATCAGTTAGTTGGCCGTAACGCATTTTATGACCAGCACCATTAAGGTGCAGATGAGAAACATTTGCTTCACAACTGAACAACAGTTATTAACCCAAAACACTTAAGTAACTATAAATCAATAAGATATAGCATGGCACAGACCTTGCTTTACCCTTTTTAGAGTATAAGCGGTCAGCATGTCTCTTTGTCATGCAGGACATTGCTCTACAGCTTCGGCTGTACCTCGTTCGGGGGCGGTGCACTGCATCGCGAGTATGTCATTGACCGTCCCCTGATAACGAAGATAAATCTCACGTTGATTGGGGGTTATTATGACAATGTCGCCTTTCCGTTATGTCCTTTGCTCCGCGCTGTTCGCCACGTCCACCGTCACCCAGGCGGCTGATAAACTGGTCTTGCAAACCACATGGGTCGCTCAAGCTGAACAAGGCGGTTATTACCAAGCCGTTGCCACGGGCATCTATAAAAAATATGGGCTGGATGTTGAGGTTCGTGCTGGCGGACCACAACTGAACAACATGACGCTGCTGTTAGCGAATCGCGCGGATGTGATTATCAGCTATGACCTGCAAGTGCTGCAGGGCATTGAACGTCACTTTCCACTCAAAGCCATCGCCGCGCCTTTCCAGTTTGATCCACAAGGGATCATGACGCACGGTGATGTGAAATCCTTGTCAGAGCTAAAAGGAAAAACGGTATTGGTATCAGCCAGTGGGCAAGCCAGTTGGTGGCCATGGTTGAGAGGCAAATACCAGCTCAGCGACGGACAAGCTCGGCCTTACACTTTCAATATGCAGCCCTTCCTTGCTGATAAAAATACCGCGCAGCAGGCGTATGCCACCTCCGAAGTTCAGCAAATTCAGGCTGCACAACCTGATAGCCGTTTTTATCTTTTTGCCGATTATGGCTACCCGGCTTATGGCGGAATCCTGGTGACGCGCGATGATGTGCTGCAGCAAAAACCCGATGTCATGAAACGTTTTGTGGCGGCTTCTATGGAGGGCTGGAAATCCTATTTAATCAATCCCGCTGCCGGTAATGCGCTAATTAAGAAAGAGAATCCGCAAATGACCGATGCCATTCTCGCCTTTGGCGTGACGCAGATGAAGTCACTGCACCTGATTGAAGGAGGGGACGCGACCAAACAGGGCATCGGCGTGATGACGCAACAGCGCTGGCTGGCAACGCGCGACTTTATGGTGAATGCCGGTCTGTTAAAGGCCGATACCCCCTGGCAAAACGCCTTCACCACTCAATTTACTGCGCCAGCCAGTCTGTGAGGAAATCATGACAGCGATACTGATTAAAAATTGCTCGTCAATCATTACTGGCGATGCAAAGCAGCCTCGCAGTGATGCGGCTGCGATTCGCATTCGTGGTGGTCTGATTGTTGAAATGGGGGATCTGCTACCTCAGCCGGATGAAACCCAGATTGATGCGCGAGATTGTGTTATCTATCCGGGTTGGGTGAATACCCATCATCATTTATTCCAGTCACTGCTTAAAGGCGAACCACAAGGATTGAATCTCAGCCTGGGCGGCTGGTTGGCCGCAACGCCTTACCGTTTTCGCGGTGCCTTTGATGAGCACATTTTCCGGTTGGCTGCGCGCATCGGGCTGGTTGAATTAGTGAGATCCGGTTGTACAACCATTGCCGACCATCACTATCTCTATTGGCCAGATATGCCATTTGATGGCGCAGCCATTCTGTTCGATGAAGCTGAGAAGTTGGGCGTCCGCTTTGTGCTATGCCGTGGCGGCGCAACCCAGAGCCGGGGGCTTGAAAGCACGACAGCCCGCGCGCTTCAACCGGAGTCATTCGACGCGATAATGTGTGATGTCGAGCGGTTGGTGATGCAGTATCACCAGCGAGATCCTTTTGCCTTGCGCCGCGTGGCGATGGCCCCTACCACCACACTGCATTCCACTACGCCACAAGAGTTACGAGAAAGTGCTCGTTTAGCGCGACAGCTCGGGATTCGCTTACACAGCCATTTGTCTGAAACCGTCGATTATCTTGATGCTGCCAAAGCCAAATTTGGCATGTCTCCACTGCAATTCTGCGCGGAACACGACTGGATAGGCAGCGATGTCTGGTTTGCACATTTGGTGAAATTGCTGCCTGAGGAGATTCAGTTACTGGGAGCGGCTGGCAGTGGCATTGCACACTGTCCGCAAAGCAATGCACGCCTTGGTAGCGGTATCGCTGACGTGGTAGCACTGCAGCACGCGGGAGTGAAAATCTCTATCGGTGTTGATGGCGCAGCCTCAAACGAAGCAGCGGATATGCAAAGTGAAGCACATGCTGCCTGGCAGCTTCAACGTGTGCGAAAAGGGATGTTGGCTCAGCCGCGCTATAAGGGGGGCACCTTCGAGGGCGGTGGTGATGCGGTTACGGTTGAAGAGATTATCCGTTGGGGCACGGCAGGCGGCGCGCAGATTTTGGATATAAAAACGGGTGTCATAGCCCCTGGTTACGCCGCGGATATGGCGATCTATCGACTTGATGATCCACGCTATTTCGGTTTGCATGACAGTGCGATTGGGCCCGTGGCCTGTGGCGGCCGCGCCAGCCTGAAAGCCTTAATCTGCAATGGCGCAATTATCGTTGAGGAAGATGCGATCCCCAGCGTTGATTTGGCAGAGTTAGCTCATGCCGCAAATCAAGCGGTGCGTACTTTGCAACAGCGCGCCGGCTAGGCAAGAGGAGGCGCACTGATGTGCGCCTGTATACGTTTATGCGCGCTTACTGCGTAACGGTGACTCAGGCAGGAACAGCGACAGGATAAATGCCAGCGCCATCACTCCTGCCGCCATCTGGAATGCCGCATGCACCGCTTCGCTAAACACCTGCAAATAAGCGTGCTGCACATCTGGCGGTAAATGATGCACCGCATTGGGATCCAGTGAGGTGGGCAACACATCGCCCTTCTCCACCAGCGTCGTCAGCCCCGACTTGAGGACGTGGCTGAACATCGCACCAAACAGTGCCACGCCCATCGAGCCGCCGACGGAACGGAACAACGTCACCGACGACGTCGCCACACCAATGCTGTCGGGTGCCACGCTATTCTGCACCGCCAGCACCAATACCTGCATCACCATACCCATGCCCATGCCGAGCACAGCGGCGTAGAGATAAATCTGCCACAGCGGTGAATCCAGCGTCAGTGTGGTCATCAATACCATCCCGATGGTCGCCAGCAACGTACCGCCGATCGGGAACAGACGATAGCGCCCGGTGCGACTGATAATACGGCCACTAATAATCGAGGTCACCAGCAAACCGCCCATCAACGGCAGCAGTTGCAGCCCGGCCTCGGTGGGCGTGGATCCTTTCACAACCTGCAAATAGAGCGGCAGGAAGGTCACGCTGCCAAACAGCGACATACCCACAATAAACGCCATTAAGCTGGAAAGAGAAAAGCTGCGGTTGCGGAATAACGTCAGCGGGATGATCGGCTCCCAGGCGCGGCGCTCTTCGTAGATAAAACCAATCACGCCCACCAAACCAAACGCCAGGATGCACCATAATTGCGGATCGCTCCACGCACGCAGCGTACCGCCCTCGCTGGTAAACAACGTAATACCCACCAGCGCCAGGCTGAGGCAAACGGCACCAGGGTAATCAATTTCGTGCGGTTTACGTTTATTATCCGCTTTGAACACTGCATTGATTACCAGCAAGGCAAACAGCCCTAACGGCAAGTTGATGTAGAAAATCCAACGCCAGGATGCGTGCTGCACGATAAAGCCACCGAGCAACGGACCAATCACTGTTGCGAGGCCAAATACCCCACCAAACAGCCCTTGGTATTTACCGCGGTCGGCAGGCGGGATGATATCCGCCACCGCCGCCATGCTGACTACCATCAGCCCACCGCCGCCGAGACCTTGCAGTGCGCGCGTGAAAATCAGCTGCTCCATATTTTGCGCCAACCCACACAGCGCCGAGCCGACCAGGAACAGCACCACGGAGATTTGCAGCACCGTTTTGCGCCCAAACAGATCGCCAAATTTGCCATACAGCGGCACCACAATCGTTGATGCCAGCATATAGGCGGTGACAATCCACGACAGGCGATCCAGACCGCCCAGCTCACCGACGATGGTCGGTAACGCGGTAGAGACGATGGTCTGGTCAAGTGCGGAGAGCAACATCACCAGCATCAGAGCGCCCATCAGCAAGCGGACGGAAGGAGGACTCTCTTCCCCGCTGCCCGATTGCGGCGCCAGTGTTTCAGGTTTCATATCAGACACCAATTGAAATTAATTAAATACACAATTAATATTGATCGAAGTCTGACATGAAACAAGTGAGCGAGCAAAAATGACCGCACGAAAAGTCCCAGCTGACGAAAAGACCACCGCGACTAAACCTCGCCGTCCTGGTCGCCCGCGCGGCGGCGCGATCAATGCGCAGCAGCGTGAACATCTGCTAGATATCACGTTGGCACTCTATGCTGAAAACGGCATTGGCGAGACGTCACTCAACGCGATTGCCCGCAAGGCTGGCGTCAGCCCGGCGATGCTTAATTACTATTTTCAGTCACGCGAGTCATTACTGGATGTGGTGGTAGAGGAGCGTTTCTTGCCGTTGCGTCAACGTCTGGTCGCCCACTTTGGGCCTGACGCACGTGACCCTGTCACCACTTTTAGCGCCTTTATTCGGGAAGTCGCAGACATTATTGCCACTCACAGCTGGTTTGGGCCGTTATGGATGCAGGAAGTGACGCAAGGCCAAGGCGGATTAGGGCAGCATATCAAATCGCGCTTTGGCCATGCCGAGCGCGACAGAGTGAAAGATTTGATTGAAGGCTGGCAGCAGCAGGGTCTGCTCAATCCCGACCTTGAACCGCAGCTGTTGATGACCTCGATCCTCAGTATGGTGTTAGTGCCCTTCTCACGCTTTGCCAATGAGCCGGGCTATAACCCGGACCTCATTGTGCAACATACGTTGAGTCTGTTCTGTCACGGTATTGGCCCCCTCAAATCGAGCCAATGACCGCAACCTGGCAGGTTAGCCATACACCACATGATTGCTCTCGCTGGCCCACTGCGCCAGTACGCGATCGCCTGGCGCAAAACTCATCGGCTCCGCTTCGCCCTGCGTCTGCTTCCAGGCCATCAAGGTGTCACCGTTTGGCAACCGCAGGTTGTAGTGCAGCATAAAGCCGCGATACACTACCTGCGTGACTTCCGCCGCCGTGGCGTTGCAGGTGGCGGCATCCAGCGGACGGTCCAGCGGCGATAACCGCACCGCCTCAGGCCGCACAGTCACCGTGGCTTTCCCCTGCAACTCGCCGTCCACCAGCAGCCGCACACCGCCCTCGGTTTGCAACTCGCTGCGTCCCCCGTTGTGCTGAATAACCTGAGCCGAGAGAAAATTCGACGCACCGATAAAGCCCGCGACAAACGCCGTGGCCGGTTTTTGGTAGATCTGCGTGGCGCTCGCCACCTGTTCCAGTTTTCCGCCCTGCATCACCGCAATCTGATCCGCCATCGTCAGCGCTTCATCCTGATCGTGCGTCACCATAATGGTCGTCAGTCCAAGGCGCTGCTGCAACTGGCGGATCTCCAGCTGCATACTCTCGCGCAGACTTTTATCCAGCGCACCTAAAGGCTCATCCAGCAGTAGCATATCCGGTTCGATCACCAGTGCTCGCGCCAAAGAGACACGTTGCTGCTGACCACCGGAAAGCTGCGCCGGTAAACGGTCGCTATAGCTTTTTAACTGCACCATATCCAATGCTTTGTTGACGCGGTCGCTGTATTCACTGCGCGACTGTCCGCGCATTTTCAGACCAAAGGCGACATTCTCCGCCACGGTCATGTGTGGAAACAACGCATAGTTCTGGAACAGCAGGCCAATATTACGGCGATGTACGGCGGTTTCCAGCACCGAACGACCACCCACCAGAATGTCTCCCGAAGTCGGTGTCACCAAACCCGCCACCATGCGGAGGCAAGTGGTTTTGCCACAGCCACTGGGGCCCAGCAACGCCAGGATCTCCCCGGCGTGCACGGTCAACGAGACATCTTCCACCGCGACGGTTTTGCCGTAATGCTTGCTAAGATGATCAAGGCGCACTTCATAAGATCGCTGCATCGTGACCTCAGGCGTTAAAAGTTTGATTGTAGCGCTCTAACAACTCAGCGCGACGTGGAATGATGTAAGTCCAGTCCGGTGTAAACAGGTTCAGCTGCTGCATTTTCTCTTCCGGATAGGCGAGATACTTCAGTGTCGCCTCATCAAAATTGATGCCCCGCACCGTGGGAGCGCTGAGCGTCACTTCGGCCAGCATCTTCTGCACATCAGCATCCAGCAAGCGGTTAATCCACGCCAGCCCCAGTTCTCGCTGTGGCGCGCCTTTGACTAATGCCAGACCGTTGATGCCGGTAAAAGCCCCCTCTTTTGGGAAGGTCATGTCGAGCGGAATGCCTTTTATAGTATGGGGATAGATGGCTTTGGAATATTCAATTCCACCGACCATCGCCTGGCCCTGCGCCACCATCATCACCTGCGCTTCGCCGTCATACACGGTCATGACGTTATTTTTGAGTTCGGCGAGTTTGTCCCAGCCTTTATCGATTTCATACTGCGCTTCCTGCAACGGTTTGCCGGTGGCCAACGCTGCGGCGACAATCAACATCAGAATGCTTTGGGTATTTTTAGGCGTGTTGAGAATCATTTGATGCGCATACTTCGGCGTAAAGATTTCGTTGTAGCTCTCAATCGGTTTGCTCACCTGTGGATTGATAAACAAACCCGCCATGGAGACCGAAAAACCGACACCATAGCGATCGCTCAACAGATAACGATCGAACACATTTTTCAGGTTCGGAATGCCTTCTGCGGGCAGTGCTTCAATCAAATTCTCCGCTTTGGCCTGCGGCACACCGATATCATCCATCGACATTACGCTGAACACCGGTTTAGCCTTGGTCGCTCGCAGCGCCGCGATGTTGGCCAGCGTCGCTCCCTCCGTGGTCAGCACCTTACAGTTGTGCTCTTTCTCGAAGTCCGGCAGCACTTTCTGTTTGATCAACGCACCTTGCGCCGAGTTGTAGACGCCCACCTGCAAAACACGATCCGCAGCATTGGCTTTCACCTGGATATAAGGCAGCAACGCGGCGCCTGCCACCGCTTTAATAAAGGTACGGCGTTTCATAGCAGTCATAGAACATCCTCTGGTGTGAAGTTATGCGGCCATCGCACGGCGCAGGCCAACTAATTTTTCCAGTACCACCACCACAACGGTGGCGAGCAAAATAATCACCGTCGACATGGTGGCAACAGACGGATCAAACACCGTGCCGATCTGGCGATATAACACCACCGGCACCGGGGTGTTTTCCGAGTCAGCCAACCACATCGAAACGGGATAGTTATCGAAAGAGACCATGAAGCAGAAGATGGCACCGGACATCACGCCGGGAACAATCTGCGGCAAAATCACCTGCCGGAAGGTAGCCCAGCGCGTCGCACCCAGGGTGCGAGCCGCCTCTTCAAGGCTGGGATTAACCAGTTCGAGGCTGGTGATGACTGTGCGCACCACATAAGGAGAGGTCACCACAGTGTGGGCCAGCAGCAGATTGAGTTTGGCGTTGCTCCAGCCGTAACCGGTAAAGAGTTGCAGTAAGGCGAGGCCGGTGATCAACACCGGGAAGATCAGCGGTGACAGCAGCAGACCTTTGCACAGATCGGCAAACGGCAGATTGCCACGTACCAGCGCAAACGCCGCAGGGATCCCCAGCAACAGCGACAGCAACGTGGTACCCAGTGACAACAGCGTGCTAAAAAGCAGTGCGCCGGTAAATTCACTGTTGCCCAGCACTTTGCTGTACCACTCCAGCGTAAAACCGGTCGGAGGGAAACTGACAAAGTATCCCTCTGAAAAGGAGATCACGATGATCAGCACAATCGGAGCCAGAATGAACACCATCATGGCGACGGCGAAAGCATAGAGTGCTGCCCCACCCCAACCCTGTAAACGCGCATTCATTTCGCGGCTCCTGGCAGACGGCGTCCGCTCAGCAGTTTCATAGATAGCGTGTTAACCGCGATGACAATGAACACTAAAATGGCGGCGATGGTGGCACCAAATGGCCAGTCATACACCGCGACAATCTGCTGTTCCGCCAGGTTGCCCAGCATTTGCGCGCGCGGTCCGCCAATCAGCGCCGGGATAACGTATGAACCGGCTGCCAGTGAGAACACCAACGTCATGCCCGCTACCAGTCCCGGCAGGCTGAGCGGAAAAATGATGCGAAAGAAGACCTGCCATGGCGGTGCGCCCAGGGTTCGGGCGGCAAACGGCAGATTGGGGTCAATTTTCCCCAGAGCCGAAGCCAGCGGCAGCACCATCATCGGAAAGAAAATCTGTAGCGATGCGATGATCACCGCCCACTCGGTGAACATCAGTGCATTGGGTCGGTCGATAATGCCGAGATGCAGCAGCACATAGTTGAGCAAGCCCGTTGGACCGTTATTAAGAATCAGCTGCCAGCCATAAGCACGCACCACCACACTGACCGCCAGCGGCGCGATAATCACCAATGTCAGCACGCGCGCCACCAGCGCATGACCGCGCACCAGCACGGTGGCGACGGGATAGGCCAACACAGCGGCAATTAATGAGGTGATCACACTTATGCGCAGCGTGTTCCATAATACATCGCTGTATAACGCCACTGAGAAGAAGTGCCAGTAATGGCTGAATGTCCAAGGCGCGCCAATATTCCCGTCGGCTGATTGCGTCATTAAACTGAATAACATCAACTTTACGGCTGGAGCAAAAAAGAAAAAGAGCTGAAACGCCAGTAACGGAATAATCAACATGGCGGGGGATTGCCAGCGCCAGGTTGATTTCGCCCTGGGTATCGGCGTGGGAATGGCTGTCATCGAAATTCCTCCAGACCAAAATTTTGCAAAACGCCACAACACAGACGTGACGACATCAGAGAAAACTATATAGAGTAAGAAATTTCGCGTTGAGATATAAGAAAATTAAATGACGCGTTATATTTATAATTACCGGACTCACAAAACGTTAATATGATTATTTACAGCACACCCAATACATTTTCACGATGCGTCTATCTCCTCCGGTTATGAACATAATTAGAGTTAAATAAAGTAATCAGATTGCGATATGTCATCCCAACAATCCGTTATTTGCCCCGTATTAAGGATTAACACTACGCTTATCATTTCCCCTACATTAAGAGATGGTTAAAATGTTAAGTCCAACTTCACGAGTGATTATGGTTTCTGGAGCCTCGCGCGGGCTCGGTTTGGCCATTACCAAGCAGCTATTAGCGGCAGGATTTACGGTCAGTGCTGGCGTTCGCCGCCCCGAAGCTATAGATAAGCGCGCGAATCTGTCAGTACATCATTACGACGCGACCCAAGGGGGCTCAGGTGAAGCCTGGGTTGCCGAGACGGTATCAAATTATGGTCGTATTGATGGATTAATTAACTGTGCCGGCATCAACCCGCGCGTGCGCGTTTTGGATCAGGGTGAGCAAGCGCTGGATGACATGTGGCAGATCAATGTCAAAGGGCCGCTGCGGTTAAGCCGAGCCGCGCTGCCTTATCTCCAGCAAGCAGGCAATGGTCGAGTCATCAATGTCGCCTCACTTGCCGGGCGACGCGTAGGCAGCAATGTGGGCTATGCCATGACCAAATTCGCCGTGGTGGCATTAACGCATGGTATACGGCAAGAATGCTGGGCGGAGGGGGTTCGCGCCACTGCGCTCTGCCCCGGTTATATCGCCACGGATATGACGCAGGGCGAAACGGAAATCACCCGCGAGGAGATGACCCAACCCGAAGATTTAGCCGAGATGGTGGAGTTGCTGCTGCGTTTGCCGAATAACCTTTCCGTTGCCGAATTGCTGATTAACTGCCGTAAAGAGGCAATGTTATAGCTGAATGCATTACGGGGCGGCGTGATGGCTAAAGTGATCAGTTAATCGCCATTTAGTCGCCATAAATGACGACCCTTCGACCATCGAGCGCGGTTTTCGTAGGGTGCGCATTCATGCGCACCGAGACACTCGCGTCTTATCTCGCAGGCTGTGCCAGACTCTGTGTCAGTTCGATCAGCAGTTCCCTTACCGCGGCTGCCGGTTCTGACAATGGCGTGCGGTCTGACACGCACAACGACAGCGTCTGACTGATCTCGGGGCCACTGATGGAACGGATCACCACATCCCTCGATTCAGACTGAATCCGCTCCGCTATCGCTTTCGGCATAATGGTGCAGCCCAAGCCGGCATCCACCGCGCGGGCAATACTTTTCACCGCCTCCAACTCCCCGACGATATTGAGGCTTTGATGATGCAGACTAAAAGCCTCATCAATCGCACGGCGAACAAAGTTATAGGACGGGGGCAACAACATCGGGAGCGCACTGAGCTGAGTCACCTGCAGCGGCCCGCCGTCATCATCGAAATCAAAATCTGCATGCGCGACGAAGTAAAACGTCTCCTCCATCAGCGGTTCATAGTGCAATCCTTTTACCCCACCGCAACCGTGTAGCAGTGCCATCTCCAGCCGCCCATTGGCCACCAGTTCGCTATAGGCTTGCCCCACGCTCTCCACTAAGTGCAGCAAAATACCGGGATGCCTCACCCGCATTTCACTTAACAGCGCCATCGGTAATGTCGAAGCCGCACTAAAGGGTGCCAACCCCACCGACACCCTTCCGGACAAGCGCTGGCCCGCACTCAGCACATCCACCTCGGCCTGTGCGAACTGACGCAGCATGGCATGCGCATGCCCATAAAGCACTTTACCTGCTTCAGTAGGCACGACACCTTGCTGGCTGCGAATCAGTAATTGCCGCTTAAAGTGCTCCTCCAGCGCCACCAACTGCTGGCTTAAAGCCGGTTGAGCAATGTGTAAGGCATCTGCCGCTCGCGTGATGCTGCCCATATCGACAATGGTAATGAAAGACTTCAGACGTCGGATATTCATATTTCCCGCCACAATCATCCTGCCGACACTCAATTTGCCGCAGGCTATCACGACTATATCGAGATTGTTTACTTCTCTATAAGAAGGAATGCTTTTAACCAGATAGGGGTTTTATATGGATTGACTTGTATTATTAGCGCGCAAAGAAATAAGCAAATGGTATCCAGCCAAAACAAAATTATCTTATGGGGAAATGAACTATTCGCTCTATGGTAATTCGCACATTTCGTTAACGTAACGTGCCACAGTAAGTGCTGTCATAAAATAATAAACCACCCTACCTGACACCAATTTTTCGACCTGTATTACCCATGATGTGTGCGCTTCATCCGCTGGCTGGCTGCCAGGGCTTGTTTCAGCCGGAGCATTATTGTGCATTCGACAAACTTAACAGCCAGCGGAATCTTTTCCTGATTCCTTCCATCGCGCGTGAAATAGAACGCGGTGTTTATACCAACAAGATGATAAATGCTATAACGAGGATAAATGATGAAGCTTTGTTTAAAAATGTGTATCGCCAGCGCACTGTTTGCATCTGCGTTCAGTCATGCTGCCGAAATTTACAATAAAGATGGGAATAAGTTGGATCTGTACGGCAAGGTTCAAGGCGAAAACTATATTTCGAGCAATGATAGCCTCGGTGGCGATCAGTCCTATATGCGTTTTGGTTTTAAAGGCCAGACCCAAATCAACGACCTGATGACAGGCTACGGCCAGTGGGAATATCAAGCGCAGCTCAATAACAGCGAAGGCAGTGATGCGCAGAGCGGTAACAAAACCCGCCTGGGTTTTGCGGGGGTGAAAGTCGGCCAATACGGCAGCTTCGATTACGGTCGTAACTACGGTCTGGTGTATGACGCCATCGCGTACACGGACGTACTGCCCGAATTTGGTGGCGCAACGGGCACTGCGGATGGCTTCCTGCGCGGTCGCTCTACCGGCGTTGCCACTTATCGTAACCGTGATTTCTTTGGATTGGTGGATGGCCTGAGCTTTGGCGTGCAGTATCAGGGCAAAAACGATCGTGATGCCATCAGCAAAGCCAACGGCGACGGTTGGGCAACGTCATTAGGTTATGCCACCGACTTTGGTGTGAGCGTCGTCGGCGGTTACGCGAATCTGGACCGCACTAACGCGCAGAATGCCGATGGCGTTTATGGACGTGGTGCACGTGGCGAGAGCTGGGCGGTGGGCGCGAAATATGATGATAACCAGTGGTACTTTGGTACCTTCTATGGCCAGACGCGTAACGCCTACGCGATCAGCAACAGCCTGACCGGTGAAAGTGGCTTCGCCAATAAAACCGAAAGCTTCGAAGCCACACTGCAATACCAGTTCCTGAACGGCATCCGCCCTTCTATTGCCTGGGTGCAAACCAAAGCCAAAGATGTGGAAGGTGTGGGTAATGAAGATCTGCTGAAGTTCCTTGAGCCTGGATTGACCTACTACTTCAACAAAAACATGAAAACCTTCGTCGTGTATAAAATCAACTTGCTCGACGATAACAACAAGCTCGGTTTGCCGAACGATGACCAGGTCGCACTGGGACTGGTGTATCAATTCTGATCTCAAAAAGGCCAGCTTTGCTGGCCTTTTCATTTCACCACATCATTTTTCACGGATACAAACCGCGATCCTTTCTGGCCAATAGAATGCGCTCACAGGCCAGCGCATAAGCCGCCGTTCTTAACGTCACATCGAGCGCCTCTGCTTTATGCCACACGGTATCAATGGCATTCTGCATAATGCTATCCAGCCGCTGATTGATCTCCTCTTCACTCCAGAAGAAGCTGGAAAAGTCCTGCACCCACTCGAAGTAGCTGACGGTGACGCCACCCGCATTGGCAATCACGTCCGGCACCACCGCAATCCCGCGTTGCTGTAACACATCATCGGCTTCTGGCAGCGTTGGGCCGTTTGCGCCTTCGATGATCAAGCGACATTGCAACAGACGGGCTCTTTCCGCCGTGATCTGCCCCTCCAACGCGGCCGGTACCAGAATATCGTAGGGCTGCGTCCAGAAGTGTTCATCAGCAATATGGTCGGCACCTGGGAAGCCTTTGATACTGCCGTGTGTCTGTTGCCAGGCTTGCAGCGCGGGAATATCCAGTCCCGTAGGCAGATAGAGCGTGGCGCTGTGGTCCTGCACCACCACCACTTTGGCACCTTGTGCATGGAACAACTCGGCACTCACGCTGCCCACGTTGCCAAAGCCCTGCACCGCCACGCGACTTTGAACTACGTCGATATCCAGCATTTCCGCCGCACGACAGCCGGTGACAAACACGCCGCGCCCGGTGGCTTTCACGCGCCCAAGCGAACCACCCAAATGCACGGGCTTACCCGTTACCACGCCAGTGGTGGTGGCCCCGACATTCATTGACCAAGTGTCCATCATCCATGCCATCACCTGTGCATTGGTGCCGACATCAGGCGCGGGAATATCCTGCTGTGGGCCGATCATATTGCCAATTTCGCTGGTGTAACGCCGTGTTAACCGCTCCAGCTCTTTGTGTGACAACTGAGTCGGATCCACGCGCACACCGCCCTTCGCGCCGCCAAAAGGCAGATTGAGTGCAGCGCATTTCACCGTCATCCATGCGGAGAGCGCCATCACTTCCTGCAACGTGACATCGGGATGGAATCGCACCCCGCCCTTGCCCGGTCCGCGGGATAAGTTGTGCTGGACACGATACCCTTCGAAATGGCGCACGGTGCCGTCATCCATTTCAAGCGGTATATCAACGATCAATGCGCGTTTGGGATGGGTTAAGGTATCGGCCCAGCGACTGAGATCGCCAAGGAGCGGCAATACGCGTTCGACCTGGGTCAAATAGGTTGACCAGGCGGAGTGACGGTCGCCCGCCACATAGGAAAGTTCAGACAAACTGACCTCCCGATTTTATGAATGAGGTATTGGAATCATGTAGGGTGCGGCCCTCGGGCCGCCCGTGGTGAATAAATGCTCAGTGTTGCAGGCCGAGTTTTTTCTCCAGATAGTGGATGTTAGTGCCACCCTGCTGGAAGTGTTCGTCGGACATGATTTTCATCTGCAGCTCGACGTTGGTCTTGATACCGTCGATGATCAGCTCCGCCAGCGCATTCTTCATACGCGCGATCGCTACTTCACGGGTGTCACCGTAGGTGATCAACTTACCGATCATGGAATCGTAATACGGCGGTACGCTGTAGCCGGCATAGATGTGCGATTCCCAGCGCACGCCAAAACCGCCTGGCGCGTGGAAACGGGTGATCTTGCCTGGACTTGGCAGGAAGGTGTTCGGGTCTTCGGCGTTGATACGGCATTCCACCGCATGGCCGCGAACCACCACGTCTTCCTGTTTGATCGACAGCGGCTGACCGGCAGCAATACGCAGCTGCTCTTTGATCAGATCCACGCCGGTGATCATCTCGGTCACCGGATGTTCAACCTGAATACGGGTGTTCATCTCGATGAAGTAGAACTCACCGTTTTCGTACAGGAACTCGAAGGTACCTGCACCGCGATAGCCGATATCCACACTGGCTTTTGCGCAGCGCTCGCCGATGTTACGACGCAGCTCTGCCGTGATGCCTGGCGCTGGCGCTTCTTCCACTACCTTCTGGTGACGACGCTGCATTGAGCAGTCACGTTCCGCCAGATAGATCGCGTTGCCCTGACCGTCGGCCATCACCTGAATTTCAAT
>NZ_JASGBY010000027.1:0-25945 GCF_030053355.1 Pantoea sp. EA-12
ACTCTGATCAAGCCAATCGCTATGGATCAGGGTCTGCGTTTCGCAATCCGTGAAGGCGGCCGTACTGTTGGTGCGGGTGTTGTTGCTGAAATCATCGCTTAATTGCGATAATATTTGACGCAATGCACATGAAAAGGGCATCATTTGATGCCCTTTTTGCACGCTGTTACATAGAACCTGGCTCATCAGTGATTTTCGATCATAATCATTGCTGAGACAGGCTCTGGTTTACGGCGTCGGATACCGAGTTACGCCCAAAAGCTCATTCGGTTTGGATGCCTCGCTCTGCGGGGCAGAATTGTTTCTGAATTATTGTGGCAGGTTGGTTTATGAGTGCGAATACCGAAGCTCAAGGAAGCGGACGCGGCCTGGAAGCGATAAAGTGGATTGGTGTTATCGCATTGCTGTTAGTAGCAATCGTGGGTAACTATATTTATCGTGATGTCACGCTGCCTCTGCGCGCGCTGGCTGTCGTAGTACTGATCGCTGCTGCGGGCGGTATTGCGTTGCTGACTATTAAAGGCAAAGCGACCGTGGCTTTTGCTCGTGAAGCAAGAACCGAAATGCGTAAGGTCATTTGGCCGACTCGCCAGGAAACATTGCACACCACGTTAATCGTTGCCGCGGTCACTGCCGTGATGTCACTGATTTTGTGGGGGCTGGATGGTATTCTGGTCCGTCTGGTATCGTTTATTACTGGCCTGAGGTTCTGAGATGTCTGAAGCTCCAAAAAAACGCTGGTACGTCGTTCAGGCGTTTTCCGGTTTTGAAGCCCGCGTAGCGAAGTCGCTGCAAGAGCATATCAAACTGCACAACATGGAAGAACTGTTTGGCGAAGTCATGGTGCCGACTGAAGAAGTCGTGGAAATCCGTGGCGGCCAGCGTCGCAAAAGCGAACGTAAATTCTTCCCTGGCTACGTACTGGTCCAGATGGTGATGAATGACGCCAGCTGGCACTTAGTGCGCAGTGTACCGCGTGTAATGGGCTTCATTGGTGGTACCTCTGACCGTCCTGCACCGATTAGTGACAAAGAAGTCGATGCGATTATGAACCGCCTGCAGCAGGTAGGTGATAAGCCGCGTCCGAAAACGCTGTTCGAACCAGGCGAGATGGTACGTGTCAACGACGGTCCATTTGCTGACTTCAACGGTGTGGTCGAAGAAGTGGATTACGAAAAGAGCCGCCTAAAGGTTTCTGTTTCCATCTTTGGCCGTGCAACACCAGTAGAACTCGACTTTGCTCAGGTGGAGAAAGGTTAACCCTTTTGTTCACTTTTTAGCTCTTGCAGAAGGCGCGAAATTTACCTATAATTTCGCGCCTTTTGTTTTTATGCGCTGGTAACAGCGTGTAAATCGTAATCACGGGGAGCCTGTTTTCAGGCGCTATAACCCATTTGAGGAAATATCATGGCTAAGAAAGTACAAGCCTACGTCAAGCTGCAAGTTGCAGCTGGTATGGCGAACCCAAGTCCACCTGTTGGTCCAGCACTGGGTCAGCAGGGTGTTAACATCATGGAATTCTGTAAAGCGTTCAACGCCAAAACAGAATCTCTGGAGAAAGGCCTGCCTACTCCAGTTGTTATCACTGTATACAGCGACCGTTCTTTCACCTTCGTTACCAAAACCCCTCCGGCTGCCGTTCTGCTGAAAAAAGCAGCGGGCATCAAGTCTGGTTCTGGTAAGCCGAACAAAGACAAAGTCGGTAAAGTAACGCGTGCTCAAGTACGTGAAATCGCAGAGACCAAAGCTGCGGACATGACTGGTTCTGACGTAGAAGCGATGACTCGCTCTATCGAAGGTACTGCACGTTCCATGGGCCTGGTAGTAGAGGATTAATAAATGGCTAAGCTGACCAAGCGCATGAGCGTAATCCGTGACAAAGTTGATGCGACCAAGCAGTACGACATCGCTGAAGCTATCGCGCTGCTGAAAGAACTGGCTACTGCTAAGTTCGTTGAAAGCGTTGACGTTGCTGTTAACCTGGGCATCGATGCTCGTAAATCTGACCAGAACGTTCGCGGCGCGACTGTTCTGCCACACGGTACTGGTCGTTCAGTACGTGTTGCCGTCTTCACCCAAGGCGCAAACGCTGAAGCTGCTAAAGCAGCTGGCGCTGAGCTGGTAGGTATGGAAGACCTGGCTGATCAGATCAAAAAAGGCGAAATGAACTTTGACGTTGTTATTGCATCTCCAGATGCAATGCGCGTTGTTGGCCAGTTGGGCCAGGTTCTGGGTCCACGTGGCCTGATGCCAAACCCGAAAGTCGGTACTGTAACCCCTAACGTTGCTGAAGCAGTGAAAAACGCTAAAGCAGGTCAGGTTCGTTATCGTAACGACAAAAACGGCATCATCCACACTACCATCGGTAAAGTGGACTTCGACGCTGACAAACTGAAAGAAAACCTGGAATCTCTGCTGGTTGCGCTGAAAAAAGCAAAACCATCTCAGGCTAAAGGCGTGTACATCAAGAAAGTTAGCATCTCTACCACCATGGGCGCCGGCGTTGCCGTTGACCAGGCTGGTCTGAGCGCAGCAGCAAACTAATTGCTGCTTGAAACGGGCGAAAAATTCATCTAGAATCTTACGCCCGTTGTTCTGATTGAATGCTCAATTCAGAACCCAGATTCAAAGTCACTGATGGTTAAAGCTTAATTGCCCACTCCTTCAGTGACTTAGGTTGGAGCCAGGCCTTATCCTGGCCTCCGTCCAAGACCGCAGGAGCGAAATATCTTCGGGTAAATTGCTTAATACCCTGCGTAGACGGTGACAGAACCAAAAAGAATTTTTTCTTAGCTGGATTCTGCTCACCGTGTAATAGCGCTCGTGACCTTCGGGTTGATGAGTGAAGTGAGTTCCGGGAAATTATTCCCGGTTAAATCCAGGAGCAAAGCTAATGGCATTAAATCTTCAAGGCAAACAAGCGATTGTTGCTGAAGTTAGCGAAGTAGCCAAAGGTGCGCTTTCAGCGGTTGTTGCGGATTCCCGTGGCGTTACCGTTGATAAAATGACCGAACTGCGTAAAGCAGGTCGTGAAGCTGGCGTTTACATGCGTGTTGTTCGCAACACCTTGCTGCGCCGCGTCGTTGAAGGTACTCCTTTCGAGTGCCTGAAAGACACGTTTGTTGGTCCGACCCTGATTGCATATTCTTTGGAACACCCGGGCGCTGCTGCTCGTCTGTTCAAAGATTTCGCGAAAGCGAATGCAAAATTTGAGGTCAAAGCTGCAGCCTTTGAAGGTGAGCTGATCACGGCGGCCAATATTGACCGTCTGGCAACTCTGCCGACTTACGAAGAAGCACTGGCACGTCTGATGTCGACCATGAAAGAAGCCGCTGCTGGCAAACTGGTCCGCACTCTGGCTGCTGTACGCGATGCAAAAGAAGCGGCTTAAGGCCATCTTCTTTTCCTTCGTACTTGCTAACGTATAAACTTTATCTGTTTTTTAGGAACAATCGATATGTCTATCACTAAAGATCAAATTCTGGAAGCAGTTGCAGCTATGTCCGTAATGGAAGTAGTTGAGCTGGTTTCTGCTATGGAAGAAAAATTCGGCGTTTCTGCTGCTGCCGCTGTAGCTGTTGCTGCTGGCCCAGCTGAAGCTGTTGAAGAGAAAACTGAATTCGACGTAATTCTGAAAGCTGCTGGCGCTAACAAAGTTGCAGTAATCAAAGCTGTACGTACTGCAACTGGTCTGGGCTTGAAAGAAGCTAAAGACCTGGTTGAAGCTACTGGCCCAATCAAAGAAGGCATCAGCAAAGATGACGCAGCTGCTCTGGAAGCACTGCTGAAAGAAGCTGGCGCTGAAGTTGAAGTTAAGTAAGACAACCTTCGGGTTGCAGCCTGAGTAACTCCAGGCTGATGGCTGGTGACTTTTTGGTCACCAGCCTTTTTGCGCTACAGGGGAACGATGGCGTTTCGCACTGTTTGTCCATTGTTTCTCTTCAATATCTTTTTCTATCGACGACTTAATATATCGCTTTCCTGTGAGGGTTCCCTGCCTGCGCAACGGCGACGAAATGATTTAAGAGTGATAGAAAGACGTATTGCATGGGGTGCTGCGCATCGCATGAAAAACAAAATAGTGTTGCATGAACTGTCCTATCAGGACGGACAGCGTGGTTCGACATGTCAGCTAGCTGAGGAACCCTATGGTTTACTCCTATACCGAGAAAAAACGTATTCGTAAGGATTTTGGTAAACGTCCACAAGTACTGGACATACCTTATCTCCTTTCTATCCAGCTTGACTCGTTCCAGAAGTTTATCGAGCAAGATCCAGAAGGCCAGTACGGTCTGGAAGCTGCCTTCCGCTCCGTATTCCCAATCTCAAGCTACAGCGGCAACTCTGAGTTGCAGTATGTCAGCTACCGTTTGGGTGAGCCGGTCTTTGACGTAACTGAATGTCAGATCCGTGGCGTGACCTATTCGGCACCGCTGCGCGTGAAACTGCGTCTGGTGATCTATGAGCGCGAAGCGCCAGAAGGCACCGTAAAAGACATTAAAGAACAAGAAGTCTACATGGGCGAGATTCCGCTCATGACCGACAACGGTACCTTTGTTATCAACGGTACTGAGCGTGTTATTGTTTCTCAGCTGCATCGTAGTCCTGGCGTGTTCTTTGACAGCGACAAGGGTAAGACGCACTCGTCTGGTAAAGTGCTGTATAACGCACGTATCATCCCTTACCGTGGTTCATGGCTCGACTTCGAGTTTGACCCGAAAGACAACCTCTTCGTCCGTATTGACCGTCGCCGTAAGCTGCCGGCCAGTATCATTCTGCGCGCACTGAACTACACCACTGAACAAATCCTCGATCTGTTCTTTGATAAAGTGGTTTATGAGATTCGCGATAACAAACTGCAGATGGAACTGGTGCCTGAGCGCCTGCGTGGTGAAACCGCCAGCTTCGATATCGAAGCCAATGGCACGGTCTACGTTGAGAAAGGTCGTCGCATCACTGCGCGTCACATTCGTCAGCTGGAAAAAGACGGTATTCAGCACATCGAAGTGCCGGTTGAATATATCGCTGGCAAAGTGGTCGCTAAAGACTACGTCGATCTGAACACCGGTGAGCTGATTGTTCCTGCGAACATGGAACTGTCACTGGATCTGCTGGCGAAACTGAGCCAGTCAGGTCACAAGCGCATCGAAACCCTGTTCACTAACGATTTGGATCACGGCCCTTACATTTCCGAGACCCTGCGTGTTGACCCAACCAACGATCGCCTGAGCGCGCTGGTTGAGATCTACCGCATGATGCGTCCTGGCGAGCCACCAACGCGTGAAGCAGCGGAAAACCTGTTCGAGAACCTGTTCTTCTCTGAAGATCGTTACGATCTTTCTGCGGTTGGCCGCATGAAGTTCAACCGTTCTCTGCTGCGTGATGAGATCGAAGGTTCAGGCATCCTGAGCAAAGATGACATCATCGAAGTGATGAAGAAGCTGATCGGTATCCGTAACGGTATCGGTGAAGTGGATGATATCGATCACCTCGGCAACCGTCGTATCCGTTCAGTCGGTGAGATGGCAGAGAACCAGTTCCGTGTAGGTCTGGTTCGTGTTGAACGTGCGGTGAAAGAGCGTCTTTCTCTGGGCGACCTCGACACCCTGATGCCACAGGACATGATCAACGCCAAGCCGATTTCGGCGGCGGTGAAAGAGTTCTTCGGTTCCAGCCAGCTGTCACAGTTTATGGACCAGAACAACCCGTTGTCTGAGATCACGCATAAGCGTCGTATCTCTGCTCTGGGCCCAGGCGGTCTGACTCGTGAACGCGCAGGCTTCGAAGTGCGTGACGTACACCCAACCCACTACGGTCGTGTATGCCCAATCGAAACGCCTGAAGGTCCGAACATCGGTCTGATCAACTCCCTTTCTGTTTACGCGCAGACTAACGAATACGGCTTCCTTGAGACTCCGTATCGTCGCGTTGTTGACGGCAAAGTGAGTGACGAAATTCATTACCTCTCTGCAATTGAAGAGGGTAACTACGTTATCGCTCAGGCGAACACCAACCTTGCTGAAGATGGTAGCTTTGTTGACGATCTCGTCACCTGCCGTAGCAAAGGTGAATCAAGCCTGTTCAGCCGCGATCAAGTTGACTACATGGACGTTTCGACCCAACAGGTCGTTTCTGTCGGTGCGTCACTGATTCCATTCCTGGAGCACGATGATGCTAACCGCGCCTTGATGGGTGCGAACATGCAACGTCAGGCCGTTCCAACTCTGCGCGCTGATAAGCCGCTGGTTGGTACCGGTATGGAACGTGCAGTAGCGGTTGACTCCGGTGTTACTGCCGTAGCGAAACGTGGCGGTTCCGTTCAGTACGTTGATGCTTCTCGTATCGTTATCAAAGTTAACGAAGATGAGATGTATCCGGGCGAAGCGGGTATCGACATCTACAACCTGACCAAGTACACCCGTTCTAACCAGAACACCTGCATCAATCAGATGCCGTGTGTTTCTCTGGGTGAGCCGATTGAGCGTGGCGACGTGCTGGCAGATGGCCCGTCTACCGACCTCGGTGAACTGGCGCTGGGTCAGAACATGCGCGTGGCATTCATGCCATGGAACGGTTACAACTTCGAAGACTCCATCCTCGTTTCTGAGCGTGTTGTACAGGAAGACCGTTTCACCACTATCCACATCCAGGAACTGGCCTGTGTGTCTCGTGACACCAAGCTGGGGCCAGAAGAGATCACCGCTGACATCCCGAACGTGGGTGAAGCTGCGCTCTCTAAACTGGATGAGTCCGGTATCGTGTATATCGGTGCGGAAGTGACCGGTGGCGACATTCTGGTTGGTAAGGTCACGCCGAAAGGTGAAACCCAGCTGACGCCAGAAGAGAAACTGCTGCGTGCGATCTTCGGTGAGAAAGCGTCTGATGTTAAAGACTCTTCTCTGCGTGTACCAAACGGTGTTTCCGGTACGGTTATCGACGTTCAGGTCTTCACCCGCGATGGCGTGGAAAAAGACAAACGTGCATTGGAAATCGAAGAGATGCAGCTGAAGCAGGTTAAGAAAGACCTGTCTGAAGAACTGCAAATCTTTGAAGCCGGTCTGTTCAGCCGTATTCAGGCTGTACTGATCTCTGGCGGCGTTGAAGCTGAGAAGCTGGACAAACTGCCACGCGAGCGCTGGTTAGAGCTGGGCCTGACTGACGAAGAGAAGCAAAACTCTCTGGAACAGCTGGCTGAACAGTATGACGAGCTGAAGCACGAGTTTGAGAAAAAACTTGAAGCTAAGCGTCGCAAGATCACCCAAGGCGATGATCTGGCACCTGGCGTGCTGAAAATCGTGAAGGTGTATCTGGCGGTTAAGCGTCAGATCCAGCCTGGTGACAAGATGGCAGGTCGTCACGGTAACAAGGGTGTTATCTCTAAGATCAACCCGATCGAAGATATGCCTTACGATGAGAACGGTACGCCGGTCGATATCGTATTGAACCCGCTGGGCGTACCGTCACGTATGAACATCGGTCAGATCCTGGAAACCCACCTCGGGATGGCAGCGAAAGGCATTGGTGAAAAAATCAATGCGATGCTGAAGAAGCAGGAAGAAGTCGCCAAACTGCGTGATTTCATCCAGCGCGCCTACGATTTGGGCACCGACGTGCGTCAGAAAGTTGACCTGAACACCTTCACCGACGACGAAGTGCTGCGTCTGGCAGAGAACCTGAAAAAAGGTATGCCAATCGCAACACCAGTGTTTGACGGTGCGAAAGAAAGCGAGATCAAAGAGCTGCTGCAGCTCGGCGGCCTGCCTTCTTCCGGTCAGATCACCTTGTTCGACGGCCGTACCGGTGAGCAGTTCGAGCGTCAGGTAACCGTAGGTTACATGTACATGCTGAAACTGAACCACTTGGTTGACGACAAGATGCACGCACGTTCTACCGGCTCTTACAGCTTGGTTACTCAGCAGCCGCTGGGTGGTAAAGCTCAGTTCGGTGGTCAGCGCTTCGGTGAGATGGAAGTGTGGGCACTGGAAGCTTACGGTGCTGCGTATACCCTGCAGGAAATGCTGACCGTTAAATCTGATGACGTTAACGGCCGTACGAAGATGTATAAAAACATCGTCGATGGCAACCATCAGATGGAACCGGGCATGCCGGAATCCTTCAACGTACTGTTGAAAGAGATTCGCTCGCTGGGTATCAACATCGAGCTGGAAGACGAGTAAGTACTCGCAAGTACTGGTTACGGGACGCGCACCTCAGGCGCGCGTCCCTGAGAGTTCCACTCCGACGGGAGCTAATCCGTGAAAGACTTACTTAAGTTTCTGAAAGCGCAAACTAAGACCGAAGAGTTTGATGCGATCAAAATTGCTCTGGCCTCGCCAGACATGATCCGTTCATGGTCTTTTGGTGAAGTTAAAAAGCCAGAAACCATTAACTACCGTACCTTCAAGCCGGAGCGTGACGGTCTTTTCTGCGCCCGTATTTTTGGACCGGTAAAAGATTACGAATGCCTGTGCGGTAAGTACAAGCGTTTGAAGCATCGTGGCGTGATCTGTGAGAAGTGTGGCGTTGAAGTCACACAGACCAAGGTTCGTCGTGAGCGTATGGGCCATATCGAGTTGGCTTCTCCAACTGCGCACATCTGGTTCCTGAAATCACTGCCTTCGCGTATCGGCTTGCTGCTGGATATGCCACTGCGTGATATCGAGCGCGTGCTGTACTTCGAATCTTATGTTGTGATCGAAGGCGGCATGACCAACCTGGAAAAACGTCAGATTCTGACGGAAGAGCAGTACCTTGATGCGCTGGAAGAGTTCGGTGACGAATTCGATGCGAAGATGGGTGCGGAAGCTATCCAGGCGCTGCTGAAAAACATGGATCTGGAGCAAGAGTGCGAGCAGCTGCGTGAAGAGCTGAACGAAACCAACTCCGAGACCAAGCGTAAAAAGCTGACCAAGCGTATCAAGCTGCTGGAAGCATTCGTTCAGTCTGGTAACAAGCCTGAGTGGATGATTCTGACCGTTCTGCCGGTTCTGCCGCCAGATCTGCGTCCGCTGGTACCGCTGGACGGCGGTCGTTTCGCTACGTCGGATCTGAACGATCTGTATCGTCGCGTGATCAACCGTAACAACCGTCTGAAACGTCTGCTGGATCTGGCTGCGCCAGATATCATCGTACGTAACGAAAAGCGTATGCTGCAAGAAGCGGTAGATGCCCTGCTGGATAACGGCCGTCGCGGTCGTGCCATCACCGGCTCTAACAAACGTCCTCTGAAATCTTTGGCCGATATGATCAAAGGTAAGCAGGGTCGTTTCCGT
Organism: Pantoea sp. EA-12; assembly: GCF_030053355.1. NCBI lineage: Bacteria > Pseudomonadati > Pseudomonadota > Gammaproteobacteria > Enterobacterales > Erwiniaceae > Pantoea > Pantoea sp. EA-12. The sequence goes on from NZ_JASGBY010000027.1 coordinate 9,273, forward strand.
CAGAACTTGCTTGGTAAGCGTGTTGACTACTCCGGTCGTTCTGTTATCACCGTAGGTCCATACCTGCGTCTGCATCAGTGCGGTCTGCCGAAGAAAATGGCACTGGAGCTGTTCAAACCGTTCATTTACGGCAAGCTGGAACTGCGTGGCCTGGCCACCACCATCAAAGCCGCGAAGAAAATGGTTGAGCGCGAAGAAGCTGTCGTTTGGGATATCCTGGACGAAGTTATCCGCGAACACCCGGTACTGCTGAACCGTGCACCAACCCTGCACCGTTTAGGTATCCAGGCGTTTGAACCGGTTCTGATCGAAGGTAAAGCGATCCAGCTGCACCCGCTGGTTTGTGCGGCATATAACGCCGACTTCGATGGTGACCAGATGGCTGTTCACGTACCGCTGACGCTGGAAGCCCAGCTGGAAGCGCGTGCGCTGATGATGTCTACCAACAACATCCTGTCACCTGCGAACGGTGAGCCAATCATCGTTCCTTCTCAGGACGTTGTTTTGGGTCTGTACTACATGACCCGCGACAAAGTGAACGCCAAAGGCGAAGGCATGGTGCTGACTGGCCCGAAAGAAGCTGAGCGTGTTTACCGCGCTGGCCAGGCCGAGCTGCATGCGCGCGTTAAAGTGCGTATCACCGAATACAGCAAAAACGAACAGGAAGAGTTCGTTGCGAAAACCAGCATTATCGACACCACCATTGGTCGTGCGATTCTGTGGATGATCGTACCGAAAGGCCTGCCTTACTCTATCGTCAACCAGGCGCTGGGTAAGAAAGCTATCTCCAAAATGCTGAACACCTGTTACCGCATCTTGGGCCTGAAGCCGACCGTTATCTTTGCTGACCAGACCATGTACACCGGCTTTGCTTACGCAGCCCGTTCAGGTGCCTCTGTCGGTATCGACGACATGGTGATCCCGGCTAAGAAAGCGGAAATCGTCGCGGAAGCGGAAGCGGAAGTTGCTGAGATTCAGGAACAGTTCCAGTCTGGTCTGGTTACTGCTGGCGAACGTTACAACAAAGTCATCGATATCTGGGCCGCAGCCAACGAACGCGTTTCCAAAGCGATGATGGACAACCTGCAAACTGAAACTGTGATCAACCGTCACGGTGAAGAAGAGCAGCAGGTGTCGTTCAACAGCATCTACATGATGGCCGACTCCGGTGCGCGTGGTTCTGCAGCACAGATTCGTCAGCTGGCAGGTATGCGTGGTCTGATGGCTAAGCCAGATGGCTCAATCATCGAAACGCCAATCACCGCGAACTTCCGTGAAGGTCTGAACGTACTCCAGTACTTCATCTCGACGCACGGTGCGCGTAAAGGCTTGGCGGATACCGCACTGAAAACCGCTAACTCCGGTTATCTGACGCGTCGTCTGGTTGACGTTGCACAGGATCTGGTGGTGACCGAAGACGACTGTGGCACATTCGAAGGCATCATGATGACTCCGGTCATCGAAGGTGGCGACGTTAAAGAGCCACTGCGTGAGCGTGTTCTGGGTCGTGTGACGGCTGAAGATGTCCTGAAACCAGGCACTGCAGACATCCTGATCCCGCGTAACACCCTGATCGATGAGCACTGGTGTGATGTGATCGAACTGAACTCCGTGGATGCGATCAAAGTGCGTTCGGTTGTGAGTTGTGAAACCGACTTCGGTGTGTGTGCACACTGCTACGGTCGCGATTTGGCACGTGGTCACATCATCAACAAAGGTGAGGCCATCGGCGTTATCGCAGCACAGTCCATCGGTGAGCCGGGTACACAGCTGACGATGCGTACGTTCCACATCGGTGGTGCGGCATCTCGTGCGGCTGCTGAATCCAGCATTCAGGTGAAGAACAAAGGTACTATCAAGCTGACTAACGCCAAGTCGGTAACCAACTCCTCAGGGAAACTGGTTATCGTCTCACGTAACGTTGAGCTGAAAATGATCGACGAGTTCGGTCGTACCAAAGAGAGCTATAAAGTGCCTTACGGTGCGGTCATGGCCAAAGGTGATGGCGAGCAGGTTGCAGCGGGCGAGACCGTAGCAAACTGGGATCCACATACCATGCCGGTTATCACTGAAGTGGGCGGTTTCATTCGCTTCACTGACATGATCGACGGTCAGACCATTACTCGTCAGACTGACGATTTAACCGGTCTGTCATCGCTGGTGGTTCTGGATTCTGCAGAACGTACTGCGGGCGGTAAAGATCTGCGTCCTGCGCTGAAAATCGTTGATGCGAACGGTAATGATGTTCTGATCCCTGGTACTGATATGCCAGCACAGTACTTCCTGCCGGGCAAAGCGATTGTGCAGTTGGAAGATGGCGTGAAGATCAGCTCGGGTGATACCCTGGCGCGTGTTCCGCAAGAATCTGGCGGTACCAAGGACATCACCGGTGGTCTGCCACGCGTTGCTGACCTGTTCGAAGCGCGTCGTCCGAAAGAGCCAGCTATTCTGGCGGAGATCAGCGGTATCATCTCCTTCGGTAAAGAGACCAAAGGTAAGCGTCGTCTGGTGATTACACCGGTTGATGGTAGCGATCCGTACGAAGAGATGATTCCAAAATGGCGTCAGCTGAACGTATTCGAAGGTGAGCGCGTAGAACGTGGTGACGTTGTTTCTGACGGCCCAGAGTCTCCGCACGACATCCTGCGTCTGCGTGGCGTCCATGCTGTGACCCGTTACATCACTAACGAAGTGCAGGAAGTTTACCGTCTGCAAGGCGTTAAGATTAACGATAAACACATTGAAGTCATCGTTCGTCAGATGCTGCGTAAAGCAACCATCGCTAGCGTGGGCAGCTCCGACTTCCTGGAAGGCGAGCAGGCTGAATACTCTCGCATCAAGATCTCTAACCGTGAACTTGAAGCGAATGGCAAAATCGGCGCAACCTATATGCGCGATCTGCTGGGTATCACCAAAGCGTCACTGGCTACCGAATCGTTCATCTCTGCAGCATCGTTCCAGGAAACGACCCGTGTCCTGACCGAAGCAGCAGTAGCAGGTAAGCGCGATGAACTGCGCGGCCTGAAAGAGAACGTGATCGTGGGTCGTCTGATCCCAGCCGGTACCGGTTATGCTTACCACCAGGATCGTATGCGTCGCCGCTCTGCGGGTGAAGCACCGGTTGCTCCGCAGGTGACTGCGGATGAAGCCTCTGCAAGCCTGGCTGAACTGCTGAACGCCGGTCTGGGCGGTAGCGACGACGAGTAATCGTTGCTGAGTCTGACCTATAAAAAACCCTGCCTCGGCAGGGTTTTTTTTGCTCTGAATTTAGTACTTGCGGCAGACATCGTGTCGAGTCAGCCCAATGTCGCGCAGTTGGGCATCGCTCAGGTGAGACAAAATTTTCCGCGTTTCACGTCGGTTACGCCAGTTTCTCACCGCGCTGCGCGCGCCGCGCAAAATATCCAGCAATGTTACATCAAAAGGTTTAGCCGCTCGGTTTTGATCGAATTCCATTTTTTGTGCCCTCAGTAAGATGTCTGAGTCACATTGTCCGTTTATGCATCGATTCAATACAGATTCAAAAAACACTTATCTTTAACATACAGATTGCATATTCAGCGATCTGAATGGTAGAAAGGCAGTCAATCTGTACTGGTTTTCGCTGCTGAATAAGATGAGGTGGGATACGATGACGCGCTATCAGCATTTAGCCTGTCTGCTGTCAGACAGGATTGAACAAGGCCTCTATCGCAGTGGAGAACGCTTACCGTCAGTACGCACGTTGAGTCTGGAACACGGCGTCAGCATTAGCACCGTACAGCAGGCGTACCATTTACTGGAAGAGAAGCAGCTGATTGTGCCGCAGCCGCGATCCGGTTATTTCGTCGCCACTCGCAAATCGACCCCACCGGTACCCGGCTTGACCCGCCCAGCGCAGCGGCCTGTGGAGATCACGCAGTGGGAATCGGTACTGGAGTTACTGAGCAGCCGAATGGACAGTGATGTGCTGCAACTGGGCAGTGGCATACCGGATTTAACCCAGCCAACGTTAAAGCCGTTATGGAAAATCCAAAGTCGCATGGCGCAGAAGCAGGATGCTGGCTTGCTCAATTATGACAGCCTGGTGGGTGTCAGTGCATTACGCGAGCAAGTCGCCAGGCTGGCGATAGACAGTGGCTGCCAGCTCAGCGCCGATGACATTGTTGCCACCACGGGCTGCCATGAGGCGCTGTCGATATCGATCCGCGCAGTGTGCGATCCGGGCGATATTATTGCGGTGGAATCGCCTACTTTCCATGGCACGATGCAAACGTTACGCGGCTTTGGGATCCGCGCGATCGAAATTCCCACGGATTCCGTCACCGGCATGAGTCTTGAAGCGCTTGAACTGGCTTTTGAACAGTGGCCAATCAAAGCGGTAGTGGTGGTACCCAACTGCAACAACCCACTGGGATTCATCATGCCGGAATCGCGTAAACGGGCATTGCTGGCATTGGCACAGCGCTTTGATGCGGCCATTATCGAAGACGACGTTTACGGCGAGCTGGCGTGGGAATACCCGCGACCGATAACCATCAAGTCTTTGGATATGGATGGCTGCGTATTGTTGTGTAGCTCTTTTTCTAAAACGCTGGCGCCCGGTTTACGCGTTGGCTGGGTGGCGCCGGGGCGATATCGTGACCGCGTGTTGCACATGAAATATATCAGTACCGGATCAACGGCCACGCAGCCACAACATGCTGTCGCCGAGTTTATTCGTCAAGGCCATTACGGCCCACATATCCGTCGTATGCGTCAGGTGTATCAACGGAATTACGACATCTTTAGCTGCTGGGTACGCCACTATTTTCCCTGTGGGATTTGCGTGTCTCGTCCCCAAGGGGGCTTCCTGATGTGGATCGAACTGCCAGAAGCGTTTGACGCTGTTCGACTTAACACTGAGCTGCGTACTCTGAAGATACAGGTCGCCGTTGGATCGTTGTTTTCCGCCTCGGGAAAATATCGTAACTGTCTGCGCCTGAATTACGGTTTGCCCATTAACGAGCATACTGAGCAGGCGATTGCCCAACTGGGTGCTGCGGTGGAGCAGGCCATGCTGGCCTGTAATGCTGAAACGTTGCATGCCACTTCCCTGACGAATTAAGTTGGAAAGGCAGGGCTGGGGAGAGAGGAAGACCAGCCCTGGCCCGCTGCAAGCGACAGCGGGCAGGCACACTTTAGCGAAGTCAGCTTTAGGCGCTAGCCTTATAAAATCAGGCTTCGCGCCATATTCCGGTCTTGATCACTCTATTGCAGCCAGTTACACCAACTGTGCAGGCTGGTTTCCAGATTCAACCAGGTCGAGCAACGTTTGCGTCGCTTTACGCCAGTCATCCGCCTGAGTAATGGCGCTAACGACCGCAATACTGCCCACCCCAGTGGCCAGCACTTCCGGCACCCGTGCCAGTGAAATACCGCCGATGGCGACGGTTGGCACATCCTTTAAACGCGCCAGATGGCGTTTGAGTTCGATTACGCCCTGCGGAGCGGAGGGCATGTCTTTGGTTTGTGTAGGATAAATATGCCCTAATGCAATATAAGAGGGGCGAAGTGCCAGGGCGCGGTCCAGCTCGGCATCATCATGAGTTGATAAACCGAGACGTAAACCTGCCTGGCGGATCGCCTGCAGATCCGCTACGTCCAGATCTTCCTGGCCAAGGTGAACACCGTAAGCGTTGTATTTGATCGCTAATCGCCAGTAATCATTGATAAACAAACGTGCGCGGTACTGTTTACCCAGCGCAATGGCTTCGCGCACGGCATCTTCTACTTCATGGTCCTGGCAATCTTTGATACGCAGTTGCAGGGTGCGCACACCGGCTTCCAACAGGCGTTTAATCCACTCTACGCTATCAACAACGGGGTACAGCCCCAGTTTAGGGGCGGTGGCCGGAAAGGCGTCGGTCATACTTTTTCCTCTTTAAGGGCATCGGCGGCGTGGTAGATCTCGCCACCACGGCTACGGAAGGCGTCTGACATTTGCGCCATGCCAATTTCAATCGGCTGCGCTTTTGCCTGCTGGCGAGCAGCATATTCACGCACTTCCTGAGTAATTTTCATTGAGCAGAATTTGGGGCCGCACATCGAGCAGAAGTGGGCGACTTTCCCTGATTCCTGCGGCAAGGTTTCATCGTGGTAGGCACGCGCGGTGTGCGGATCGAGTGCCAGATTGAACTGATCTTCCCAGCGGAATTCGAAACGCGCTTTCGACATGGCATTATCGCGGATCTGGGCTCCGGGATGCCCCTTTGCGAGATCGGCCGCATGGGCGGCGATCTTATAGGTGATCAATCCCTGCTTCACATCTTCTTTATTTGGCAGACCCAAGTGCTCTTTCGGTGTGACGTAGCACAGCATGGCACAGCCAAACCAGCCAATCATCGCGGCACCAATTCCTGATGTGAAGTGATCATAACCGGGTGCGATATCTGTGGTGAGTGGTCCGAGCGTATAAAACGGCGCTTCATGGCAGTGCTCCAGCTGTTCGGTCATGTTACGGCGGATCATCTGCATTGGCACGTGGCCTGGGCCTTCAATCATCACCTGCACATCGTATTCCCAGGCGATCTTCGTTAGCTCACCCAAGGTGTGCAGTTCGGCAAACTGCGCTTCATCGTTGGCATCCTGAATCGACCCTGGACGCAGACCATCACCCAGTGAGAGGGCAACATCATAAGCCGCACAGATCTCGCAGATCTCGCGGAAGTGCAGATACAGGAAACTCTCCTGATGATGCGACAGGCACCACTTCGCCATGATCGATCCCCCGCGTGAGACAATGCCGGTCAGACGTTTGGCGGTCATCGGAATATAGCGCAACAGCACGCCCGCGTGAATGGTGAAGTAATCGACGCCCTGTTCGGCTTGCTCTAGCAGCGTGTCGCGGAATATCTCCCAATTCAGATCTTCTGCTACGCCGTTAACCTTCTCCAGCGCCTGATAGATCGGCACGGTACCAATCGGTACCGGGCTGTTTCGCAATATCCACTCTCGCGTTTCATGGATATAACGGCCTGTGGAGAGGTCCATCACGGTATCGGCGCCCCAACGCGTTGACCACACCAGTTTCTCCACTTCCTCCTCAATCGATGAACTCACTGCGGAATTACCGATATTGGCATTCACTTTGACCAAGAAATTACGGCCAATGATCATCGGTTCAGATTCAGGGTGATTAATATTGGAGGGGATAATAGCTCGACCGCTGGCCACTTCCTGACGGACAAATTCGGCGGTAATGTTTACCGGCAGATGCGCCCCGAAGCTGTGTCCGGGATGTTGTTGCAGCAGCACTTCACCACGAATACGTTCGCGCCCCATGTTTTCACGGACCGCAATAAACTCCATTTCAGGCGTAATCATTCCCTGTCGCGCATAGTGCAACTGCGTCACACAGCGGCCGGTTTTCGCACGGCGTGGCTGGGGCAGGTGCTCAAAGCGCAGATGATCCAGTCCCTCATCGGCCAAGCGCTGCTGGGTATAACTGGAACTTAGCTGGTGGATCGCTTCGCTGTCATCACGTTCGGCAATCCAGCTGGCACGCAATTTCGCCAATCCCTGATGCACATCGATAGTGGCTTCCGGGTCACCATAAGCACCTGCGGTGTCATACACAGGCACAGCTTCATTCGGCTCAAGCTTAGGATTCTCTCTGGTGCCGCCAATCTGAGTTGGACTCAGCTGGATTTCGCGCATCGGTACACGAATATCCTCACGGCTACCGGTGATCCAAATACGTTTTGAGTTGGGAAAAGCGGTGCCTTGCAGTGAATCAATAAATTCCTGCGCTTGTGCACGTTGTTCACGACGAGAAGTTTTAGCAACAGACATAGCAAATTTCCTGATTTAAGGGGAAGTTGCTTGTCCAGAGTTCGGAAGGAGTAACAGAAACGATACCGGGCGCCAACACGCATCGTTCTGGTTATGTCTACTCTTGTTCCCTTCGCAGGTACTAACCTGATCAGGTTCCGCGGATCCCGAATTAACGGTCTCAGCCCCAGGGGGCACTCCGACAAGGTGTGCGTTTGCGGTTTAAGCTACTTTGCTTGCCATTTCTCGCCTGGGCAGTGCTCGTGACCGTCACGTACTTCGTGTACGCTCCGGTCCCTGCGTGCTGTCCGTGCGTGAACTGGCTGCGCACGCTACGCTTAAACCACAAACTTGCCGCTCATAAAGAGGGCAATAAAAAAGCCCATTCAGCATAAGAGGGCTTTTTCGGAATAACAAGTCTTTTACATCTCTCGGGGTTAAGCAGGACGTACAATGGGGCTCTCATTGGCGACCGGAACGCTTGCCAGCTGGTTATCCCAGGCCAGTTTGACCAGTTTATCCTCCAGCGTAAAACGCGACTCCAGCACTTCACCCACTTCGGAGAGCGCCTTCTGAAACTCAACACAGTTATCATCATTGATGGCTTGCTGCAGATGGCTGTCATACAGCTGCATTATGCTGTCGGTATTGGCCTCGAGCGCGGGGTAGATCTGAGACGCGGCAATCAGCGGGCTGTCACCTTGCATTTCGTTGATGATGCGTTCGTAAATACTGAAATGCCCGGTGGAGAGGTAATCCACCAGATTGTGGCAAAACGCATCCAGTGCCTGTTCATCCAGCGCTGAAAGCGCATCTTTATTCGGCTTTATGCCAATTAACTCGTAATACGTGACGAGCAACTGTCGACGGGCGCGCAACCAAGTGTCGACTAATTCATTACCGCCACCTACACGCTCTGTCAGGTCATCTAACTGGGTCAGCATATGGGGCTCCAAGTGAGTTATAGTTGTTTATTCGACACTTAACATCAGGATTCAGCGTGCCATTTGACGCTAAGGACAACGAATAAGATGCAACGTGAGATCTCAAGCGTAGACGCTGGCTGGTGGATTGTCAGCCATGAGCAAAAACTTTGGTTGCCGCAAGGTGAGCTGCCGCATGGCTTATCGAGCGATTTTGGCTTAGTCGGCAGTGCGGGCATATTAATTGGCGAATGGCAGGGTGAAAATGTCTGGTTGGTGCGTGAATCACGCCCTGACAATATGGGCTCTGTTCGCCAGCTTATCGACGAAGATGTCGGCTTGTTCCAGATTGCTGGGCGCGGTGTACAACTTGCAGAGTTCTACCGTTCCCATCGCTGGTGTGGTTACTGTGGGCATGAAATGCATCTCAGTAAACGCGAATTTGCCTGCCTGTGCCACCACTGCCGTGAGCGCTATTACCCGCAGATTGCGCCCTGCATAATCGTGGCGATTCGTCGAGGCGATGAGATATTGCTCGCCAATCATGCGCGTCACCGCAACAGCATTTACACAGTATTAGCTGGCTTTGTTGAGGTTGGAGAGACGCTGGAGCAGGCCGTGGCGCGAGAGGTGATGGAGGAGAGTAATGTGCGGGTCAAGAACGTCCGATATGTCACTTCACAGCCGTGGCCATTCCCGCACTCTCTGATGATGGCGTTTATGGCGGAGTACGAAGGCGGCGAGTTGCAGCATGATGGCAAAGAGTTACTGGATGCGGGCTGGTATCGCTATGACGATCTTCCGCTGTTACCCCCGGCGGGGACGGTGGCCCGTCGTTTGATTGAAGATACCGTTGCCCTGTGCCGCGCCAGCGCCTCGTGAAAATGCTACACTGGCGGCCTTAGCATGAGAGAGCCCATTATGAGTGAACTGAAGAACGATCGTTATCTGCGCGCCCTGTTACGCCAGCCGGTAGATGTCACACCGGTGTGGATGATGCGACAAGCCGGGCGTTATTTACCGGAGTACAAAGCCACGCGCGCTGAGGCCGGTGATTTTATGTCGCTGTGTAAGAATGCTGAGTTGGCGTGTGAAGTCACCTTGCAGCCGCTGCGTCGTTATGCGCTGGATGCGGCGATCCTCTTCAGCGATATTTTGACCATTCCCGATGCGATGGGTCTGGGGCTCTATTTTGAAACGGGTGAAGGTCCGCGTTTCTCCAATCCTATTACTTGCCGCGCAGATGTCGATAAGCTGCCGATTCCCGATCCTGAGCAGGAACTGGGATACGTGATGAACGCGGTGCGTACCATTCGTCACAACCTTAAAGGCGAAGTCCCGCTGATTGGATTCTCTGGCAGCCCGTGGACGCTGGCAACCTATATGGTTGAAGGCGGTAGCAGCAAAGCTTTCACCAAAATCAAAAAGATGATGTATGCCGAGCCACAAACGCTGCACAAGTTGCTCGATAAGCTGGCTGACAGCGTCATTCTGTATCTGAACGCCCAGATCAAAGCCGGTGCACAGTCGGTCATGGTATTTGATACCTGGGGCGGTGTGTTGACGGGGCGTGATTACCGCGAGTTTTCGCTGTATTACATGCACAAAATCGTCGATAGCGTGCTGCACGAAAATGAAGGTCGTCGTGTGCCGATTACGCTGTTCACTAAAGGCGGCGGACAGTGGCTGGAAGCGATAGCGGCAACCGGTTGTGATGCGCTGGGTCTGGACTGGACCACAGATATTGCTGACGCACGCCGTCGTGTGGGTGACAAAGTGGCGCTGCAGGGCAATATGGATCCTTCCATGTTGTATGCGCCGCCAGCGCGTATCGAGCAGGAAGTCGCAGGCATTCTGGAAGGCTTCGGTAAAGGTGAAGGCCACGTGTTCAACCTTGGACATGGTATTCACCCCGATGTACCACCTGAACACGCGGGTGCCTTTGTAGAAGCAGTACACCGCCTGTCACGCCCTTACCATCAGGGCTAAGCATGGATTTAGCCGCGCTTCGGGCTGAACAGCAACAACGCGCTGCTGAGGTTGTGCGGCAGGATGATTTTGACATCCTGCCGCCACGCTACATTGCCGGTGCAGACGTCGGTTTTGAGCAGGAAGGTGCCGTTACGCGTGCCGCGCTGGTGGTACTGGAATATCCTTCATTACAGTTGGTTGAACATCGCATCGCGCGTATTGAAACCATCATGCCGTATATCCCTGGTTTTTTATCATTCCGCGAAGTACCTGCGCTACAAGCCGCCTGGCAACAACTCACGCATCAGCCTGATCTGTTATTCGTCGATGGTCATGGCATTTCCCATCCGCGTCGGCTTGGCGTGGCTGCCCATTTTGGCTTGCTGGTGGATGTGCCAACCATTGGCGTGGCCAAGAAACGGTTGTGTGGAAAATTCGCTGAACTGGCCCCTGAGCCGGGTAGCTGCCAACCTTTAATGGATAAGAGCGAGCAGATCGGTTGGGTGTGGCGCAGTAAGGCGCGCTGTAATCCTCTGTTCGTTTCTACCGGGCATCGGATTAGCCTGGAGAGTGCGCTGCATTGGGTTGAATTATGCACCGCTGGCTATCGTTTACCGGAACCCACACGTTGGGCCGATGCGGTGGCGTCGAACCGTTCGGCATTTCTACGTTGGCAAAATGCGCGTTAACGCTGTTTGCGCGCGGCTTTTGCGGTACACTGCCGCCAGCTAACCTATTGAGAGTAAGTTGATGTTACAGAACCCCGTCCATTTGCGTCTGGCTAAGCTGGAAAGCTGGCAGCATATGACCTTTATGGCCTGTCTGTGCGAGCGGATGTTCCCTAATTACTGGGCCTTCTGTCAGCAGACTGAATTTGCCGACCCGCAGCTCTATCGTCGCATCCTGGATCTTGTCTGGGAAAGCCTGACGGTGAAAGACGCCAAGATCAATTTCGACAGCCAACTGGAAAAGCTGGAAGCTGCGATTCCAGATGGTGATGATTTTGATGTCTATGGCGTTCATCCAGCCATTGACGCCTGCGTAGCCCTGAGTGAAATGCTGCATGCATTGCTGAGTGGTGAAACGCTGGAGCACGCCATCGAAGTCAGCCGTACGTCGATCACCACCGTGGCTATCCTGGAAATGACCCAAGCCGGACGTGAAATGACCGATGCGGAGCTGCGCGAAAATCAGGCTGTCATTGATGAATGGGATCTGCAGTGGGAGATTTTTCGCCTGCTGGCAGACTGCGAGGAGCGCGACCTGGAGCTGATTAAGGGGTTACGTTCTGACCTGCGCGAAGCGGGAATCAGTAACATCGGTATACTTTTTCAGCAATAAGGCGAGAAAACGTGACTTCAGGCCCGAATTACCGCGCCTGGAGGCTTCACATCAGCCCCCTGTCTGGTCTACATTTGGGGGGCTGAAAATTGTGGCTATCTTTGCGTGCAGGCTGAAGAGTGCCAGAACATGGCTTTTCCCTCGCACTCGTTGCTTAGCAAGCGATAAATACACTTTAAGGATAACTTATGAACAAGACTCAACTGATTGATGTGATCGCAGAGAAAGCTGACCTGTCAAAAACCCAGGCTAAAGCTGCGCTGGAATCTACCCTGGCTGCGATCACTGAGTCTCTGAAAGAAGGTGATGCTGTACAACTGGTTGGTTTTGGTACTTTTAAAGTGAACCACCGCGCAGAGCGTACCGGTCGTAACCCACAGACTGGTAAAGAGATCAAAATTGCTGCAGCTAACGTGCCAGCATTCGTCTCTGGTAAAGCTCTGAAAGACGCTGTTAAGTAAGTTTTCCGCATCGCGGTTTAAGCTTTAAAAGAGGGGCGTCAATGCCCCTTTTTGTTACTGGGGCCTGTCATGCTGAACACGATTACTCAGCGCGTCTGCGCCCTGTTTCTCGGTGCGCTGCTCACGGGCTGTAGCACAACTCCTGATCTTCCTGCCTTTACGGCGAGTGGCTATTTAGCCGATCGCGGCACTGTGCGCATCTGGCGCAAAAATAGCGACCATCAAGCTATCCATATTCGTACCGTCTACACCCCCTTCAATGGCGATGCCATGGAGACCACCGACTACAACTGGCAGCAGAATAAACTGGCCAGCGTAGAGCGCCGTGTAGCGGGCAAGCAGCCGGACGATGTTACGCTGCGTTTCGACTCACTCGGTAATCTTAACTTTATGCAGCGCCAGTTGGCGGGCCGACGTGAAGCGGTGAGCGGCGATAGCATCGAACTCTATCGTTTCGATGCCCAGCGTATGCTGGAGCAGAGTAACGCTTTGCTGAGTGGCCGTGTATTGCTGAGCCAGGGGCACTGGTTAGGCGGCACGCAAGTGCGTGACTGCGACGGTAAAACCGTTAATGCACCTTTTGATAGTGAAACACTCAGCACCTTGAATCAGCAGCAACAGAGCCAGCCGCAGCCGTTAATGGTGTCGTGGTTAGAAGCGCCGGAAGGGGTACAGCTTTTGCGGGCAACGCCAGAAGATGAGTGCAGCTGGCAGCCGAGAGAGAGTGATTTTTAGGGGGCGGCCTTGCGACCGCCCACCCGATTACTTGCGGTTGATCGCGCGGTAACCGATATCTTTACGGCAGAAGCTGCCATCCCAGGAAATATGTTGCGCTAACGCATAGGCATTCTTTTGCGCCGCTGCGACATCTTCACCGAGTGCGGTAACACAGAGTACGCGACCACCGTTAGTGACCACCACGTCATCCTTCATCGTTGTGCCCGCATGGAAGACTTTGCCATCCGGCACTTCTTCCAGCGGCAGACCGTGAATTTGATCGCCAGTTTTGTAGTCAGCAGGATAGCCGCCAGCAGCCAGAACTACACCCAGCGATGGGCGCGGATCCCATTGTGAGGTCTGCTTATCCAGCTTGCCATCCACCGCAGCCAGGCACAGCTCAACCAGGTCTGACTGCAAGCGCAGCATGATCGGCTGAGTTTCTGGATCGCCAAAGCGGCAGTTGAATTCGATCACTTTCGGCTGGCCGGCTTTGTCGATCATCAGACCCGCATACAGGAAACCGGTATAGGTGTTGCCTTCCGCTTTCATGCCGTTCACGGTTGGCCAGATGATCTGATCCATCACGCGCTGGTGGATCTCATCGGTGACGACCGGAGCAGGTGAGTAAGCCCCCATACCGCCGGTGTTTGGACCGGTATCACCATCGCCCACACGTTTGTGATCCTGACTGGTGGCCATTGGCAGCACGTTGTCGCCATCGACCATCACGATAAAACTGGCTTCTTCGCCGTCAAGGAACTCTTCAATTACAATACGGTGGCCTGCATCGCCAAAGGCGTTGCCTGCCAGCATGTCCTGCACGGCGGCTTCAGCTTCAGCCAGTTCCATCGCAACGATAACGCCTTTGCCCGCGGCTAAGCCGTCAGCTTTGATGACGATCGGTGCGCCTTTCTCACGCAGGTAAGCCAGCGCAGGCTCAACTTCGGTAAAGTTCTGGTATTCGGCGGTTGGGATCTGCTGGCGCGCCAGGAAATCCTTGGTGAAAGCTTTAGAGCCTTCTAATTGGGCGGCAGCTTGAGTCGGGCCAAAGATCTTCAGACCTGCAGCGCGGAAGGCATCCACGACACCAATGACCAGCGGAGCTTCGGGACCCACAATGGTCAGATCGATGTTCTCTTGCTGGGCAAAGGCCAACAGCGCAGGCACATCGGTGGCGCTGATCGCTACGTTCTGCAGTGCAGGTTCCAGTGCGGTACCTGCATTGCCTGGTGCCACAAACACCGTTTCAGCCAGTGGTGACTGTGCAGCCTTCCATGCCAGCGCGTGTTCACGTCCGCCATTACCAATCACTAAAATTTTCATCTTTACAGCTCCAGAGGATTAATGGCGGAAGTGACGCATGTCGGTGAAGATCATGGCAATGCCGTGTTCATCGGCGGCGGCAATGACTTCGTCATCACGAATAGAACCGCCTGGCTGAATCACACATGAGATACCCACTGCCGCTGCCGCATCGATACCGTCGCGGAACGGGAAGAACGCATCTGAAGCCATGGCAGAACCTTTGACTTCCAGACCTTCATCACCGGCTTTAATGCCAGCGATTTTGGCGGAGTAAACACGGCTCATTTGGCCAGCGCCGATGCCGATGGTCATATTGTCACGCGCATAAACGATGGCGTTGGATTTAACGAACTTAGCGACCTTCCAGCAGAAGAGGGCATCACGCAGCTCTTGCTCGCTTGGCTGACGCTTGGTCACCACGCGCAGTTGGCTGGCATCCACCATCCCGAGATCGCGGTCCTGCACCAGCAGGCCACCGTTAACACGTTTGAAGTCCAGTGCGGCAACACGGCCCTGCCACTGGCCACAGACCAGAACGCGTACATTCTGCTTCGCTGCGGTCACTTTCAGTGCCGCTTCGCTAGCAGAAGGGGCGATGATCACTTCCACGAACTGACGGCTGATAATCGCTTGCGCGGTGGCTTCATCCAGCTCACGGTTGAAAGCGATGATGCCGCCGAAGGCTGACGTTGGATCTGTTTTGTAGGCACGCTCGTACGCATCAAGAATGGAACCACCTACGGCAACGCCGCATGGGTTCGCATGTTTCACGATGACACAAGCAGGTTCGTCGAACTCTTTAACGCATTCCAGCGCAGCATCGGTATCCGCGATGTTGTTATAGGAGAGCGCTTTGCCTTGAACTTGTTCTGCTGTAGCAACGGAAGCTTCCGCTACATTCTCTTCTATATAGAAAGCAGCATCCTGATGGCTGTTCTCACCGTAACGCATGTCCTGCTTCTTGATGAAGTTTAGGTTCATGGTGCGCGGGAAGCGTCCGGCTGGTTCTTTGCTGTCACTGTGATAAGCCGGGACCAGGCTACCGAAGTAGTTAGCAATCATGCTGTCGTAAGCGGCGGTGTGTTCGAACGCTTTGATGGCCAGATCAAAACGGGTGTCCAGCGTCAGAGAATTTTCGTTCGCGTCCAGCTCGGCAATGATGGCCTCGTAGTCGCTGCTCTTCACCACAATCGCGACGTCTTTATGGTTCTTCGCCGCGGAGCGCACCATTGTTGGACCACCGATATCGATGTTCTCTACGGCGTCTTCCAGGGTGCAGCCCGCTTTCGCAACGGTCTGGGCGAAGGGGTAAAGGTTGACGACAACCATATCGATTGGGCTGATAGCATGTTCGGACATGATCGCATCGTCGGTGCCGCGACGGCCTAAAATGCCGCCATGCACTTTCGGGTGCAGCGTTTTGACGCGTCCATCCATCATTTCCGGGAAACCGGTGTAGTCAGAAACTTCAGTAACGGGCAGGCCCGCATCTGCCAGCAGGCGAGCAGTACCACCTGTGGAGAGCAGCTCAACACCACGGCTGGAGAGTGCCTGAGCAAATTCGAGGATACCGGCTTTATCAGAGACACTGAGTAGAGCGCGGCGTACAGGACGACGTTGTTGCATGGTGGTTTTATCCCTTGGCTTTGTTTCGCATAAAGAAGAGCGTTACATCAAGCTTAGCGTTTCTTTCTATATAGAAGAGAACACTTGCTTCATGTAACGCCCCAAAAGGGGCATCCTTGACGTCGCCGGGCATTGTAGCGAAAACGTTTGCGTGATGCTCGCCTAAATTCAGTTGTGCCGATGAATGTGGATAACATTGTGCGTAAGTGGGTATAAAGAGGGGTTTTGCTGTGGAATGCAGCGAACGGTTGTTTTTATTGAATTTAGCGGTTGCGCGCTGCGAACAACTCCCTATAATGCGCATCCATCGAGACGGCACAACGGTTTACGAAGTGCAGTGTTGACAGGAAGCTTCGATAAGAACTTCCGCCGGAGAAAAACACTGAAAAAAGTGTTTGACTCTGAAGGAGGAAAGCGTAATATACGCCACCTCGCAACAGCAGCTTAAGGCGCTGATTGCACCGCTCTTTAACAATTTATCAGACAATCTGTGTGGGCACTCGCAGGATTGATATCAACGTCTCCGGACGTAAAA
>NZ_JASGBY010000028.1:0-25799 GCF_030053355.1 Pantoea sp. EA-12
ACTCTGATCAAGCCAATCGCTATGGATCAGGGTCTGCGTTTCGCAATCCGTGAAGGCGGCCGTACTGTTGGTGCGGGCGTTGTTGCTGAAATTATCGCTTAATTGCGTTAATGCCGGTGGCTGCTTAGGTAGCCACCGCAGCACGAAAGAAGAGCACTGCGGTGCTCTTTTTTTTCGTCAAATTTTCATGACAGATAGAAAAACCACACAAAAGCTAAGTTTGAAATAAAAACCATTCTCATTTACACTTTGATCAGAAATTGTACTGGAGCATGCAGTAAATGTACGTCTGTCTGTGTAATGCCGTGAGTGATAAAACCCTCCGCGAAGTTGTTCGTCGTTATCAGCCCAAATCCATTCAGCATTTGCGCCAGCTGGTCCCTATCGGGAAACAGTGCGGCAAGTGTATTCGCGTGGCGCGTGAGATCATGGATGACGAGTTGCAGAAGGTGCCTCTGTACAAAGAGATAGCCTGATTATTCCTTCAAGACCTTAATAACCACAAAAACTGTCCAGTTTTTTTGACTTCTTTTTATCCGCATCTACGATCTATTTACCTGGAAGCGGAGGAAGCAAAATGAAGGGCGACAGCAAAATCATAACGCATCTCAATAAACTGCTGGGGAATGAACTGGTTGCGATTAATCAGTACTTTCTTCATGCGCGTATGTTCAAAAACTGGGGGCTGATTCGCCTCAACAATGTCGAGTATCACGAATCCATTGATGAAATGAAGCACGCGGATAAGTACATCGAGCGCATTCTGTTTCTTGAAGGCATTCCCAATCTTCAGGATCTGGGCAGGCTGCGCATTGGTGAAGATGTCCCGGAGATGTTGCAATCCGATCTGACGTTGGAGCTGGAAGGGGCGAAGGATTTACGTGAAGCCATCGCCTATGCGGACAAAGTTCATGACTACGTAAGCCGTGACATGATGATTGAGATTCTGAGTGAAGAAGAACATCACATCGACTGGCTGGAGACAGAACTCGACCTGGTACAAAAACTCGGGTTGCAGAATTACCTGCAGGCCCAATTACAACAAGAAGAGCACGCGGACTAACCCATTTTGCATTAGCAATGTCGTGAGCCTGTACGGGTCGTTATCCGATCGGTACAGGCTTTTTTGTCTTTAAGTTGAAATGATGTGGTTAAAAACGCATCACGGGTTGCTTCCTGAACTGATTTGCGTATAATGCGCGGGCCTGCCGATATTGGTATGGCGCGATTCGAGCAGAATCGCAGGCGATAGCGAGTGATGTATCGCCTGACAATACTCCCGATTGGGGAGTTATATGCTGAACGATTACACTCCTCCATCAATCGTAATGGGTGTGGGTAGTAATTCTTTTCGTTTATAAAATGTTTGGAGCCTTGGTCTCATGTCGAACCAAAGAATCCGTATCCGTCTTAAAGCGTTTGATCATCGCCTGATCGATCAATCAACCGCGGAAATCGTTGAGACTGCCAAGCGCACTGGTGCGCAGGTACGTGGTCCGATCCCGCTGCCAACTCGCAAAGAGCGTTTTACCGTTCTGATCTCTCCGCACGTTAACAAAGACGCGCGTGATCAGTACGAAATTCGCACTCACAAGCGTCTGGTAGACATCGTTGAGCCAACTGAAAAAACCGTTGATGCACTGATGCGTCTGGATCTGGCTGCCGGTGTTGACGTGCAGATCAGCCTGGGTTAATCAGGTCATCGAGCGATTGAGAGGTTGATACAATGATTGGTTTAGTCGGTAAAAAAGTGGGCATGACCCGCATCTTCACTGAAGATGGCGTTTCAATCCCAGTAACCGTAATCGAAGTTGAAGCAAACCGCGTTACTCAGGTCAAAGGCCTGGAAAACGACGGTTACCAAGCTATCCAGGTGACCACCGGTGCTAAAAAAGCAAACCGTGTTGGCAAACCAGAAGCAGGTCATTTTGCTAAAGCTGGCGTTGAAGCTGGCCGTGGTCTGTGGGAATTCCGCACCGAAGGTGAAGAGTACTCAGTAGGCCAGAGCATCAGTGTTGAAATCTTCGCTGAAGTTAAAAAAGTAGACGTTACCGGTACCTCTAAAGGTAAAGGTTTCGCAGGTACCGTTAAGCGCTGGAACTTCCGTACCCAGGACGCTACACACGGTAACTCCTTGTCTCACCGCGTTCCGGGTTCTATCGGTCAGAACCAGACTCCGGGCAAAGTGTTCAAAGGCAAGAAAATGGCTGGTCAGCTGGGTAATGAGCGCGTAACCGTTCAGAGCCTGGAAGTGGTACGTGTTGACGCTGAGCGCAACCTGCTGCTGGTCAAAGGTGCTGTACCGGGTGCAACCGGCAGCGACCTGATTGTTAAACCAGCTGTGAAGGCGTAAGGGGATAGCAATGGAATTAGTACTGAAAGACGCGCAGAGCGCGCTGACTGTTTCCGAAACTACCTTCGGTCGTGATTTCAACGAAGCGCTGGTTCACCAGGTTGTTGTTGCTTATGCCGCTGGTGCTCGTCAGGGTACTCGTGCGCAGAAAACTCGTGCTGAAGTAACTGGTTCAGGCAAAAAGCCTTGGCGCCAGAAAGGTACCGGCCGTGCGCGTTCAGGTTCTGTAAAGAGCCCGATTTGGCGTTCAGGTGGCGTGACCTTCGCTGCGCGTCCACAGGACCACAGTCAAAAAGTTAACAAAAAGATGTACCGCGGCGCGCTGAAAAGCATCCTGTCCGAACTGGTACGTCAGGACCGTCTGATCGTTGTCGAGACGTTCTCTGTAGAAGCACCGAAAACCAAGCTGCTGGCACAGAAACTGAAAGACATGGCGCTGGAAGACGTGCTGATCATCACCGGCGAACTGGATGAGAATCTGTTCCTGGCTGCGCGTAACCTGTACAAGGTTGACGTGCGTGATGCAGCGGGTATCGACCCAGTTAGCCTGATCGCCTTCGACAAAGTCGTTATGACTGCGGAAGCAGTTAAGCAAGTTGAGGAGATGCTGGCATGATCCGTGAAGAACGTCTGCTGAAAGTCGTGCGCGCGCCGCACGTATCTGAAAAAGCATCTACTGCGATGGAAAAAACCAATACCATCGTTCTCAAAGTTGCTAAAGACGCGACCAAAGCAGAGATCGTTGCTGCTGTTGAGAAACTGTTCGAAGTTGAAGTTAAAGACGTAAACACCCTGGTTGTTAAGGGTAAAGTTAAGCGTCACGGACAGCGTATCGGTCGTCGTAGCGACTGGAAAAAAGCTTACGTCACCCTGAAGGAAGGCCAGAACCTGGACTTCGTCGGCGGCGCTGAGTAAGTCGGAGGAGAAAGACAATGGCAGTTGTTAAATGTAAACCGACATCTCCGGGTCGTCGTCACGTAGTTAAAGTGGTGAACCCAGAGCTGCACAAGGGCAAACCTTTTGCTCCGCTGTTAGAAAAAAACAGCAAATCCGGTGGTCGTAACAACAATGGTCGTATCACTACCCGTCATATCGGTGGTGGTCACAAGCAGGCTTACCGTATTGTTGACTTCAAACGCAACAAAGATGGTATCCCAGCAGTTGTTGAGCGTCTTGAGTACGATCCGAACCGTTCTGCGAACATCGCACTGGTTCTGTACAAAGATGGCGAGCGCCGTTACATCCTGGCCCCTAAAGGCCTGAAAGCTGGTGATCAGGTTCAATCTGGCGTTGATGCTGCGATTAAAGCGGGTAACACCCTGCCTATGCGTAACATCCCGGTGGGTTCTACCGTTCACAACGTAGAAATGAAACCAGGCAAAGGCGGTCAGATTGCTCGCTCAGCTGGTACTTACGTGCAGATCGTTGCGCGTGATGGTTCCTACGTAACCCTGCGTCTGCGTTCTGGCGAAATGCGTAAAGTCGAAATCGACTGCCGCGCAACCCTGGGCGAAGTCGGTAACGCTGAGCACATGCTGCGCGTTCTGGGTAAAGCTGGTGCAACCCGTTGGCGTGGTGTTCGTCCTACCGTTCGCGGTACTGCGATGAACCCAGTCGATCACCCGCACGGTGGTGGTGAAGGTCGTAACTTTGGTAAGCACCCGGTAACTCCGTGGGGCGTTCAGACCAAAGGTAAGAAGACCCGTAGCAACAAGCGTACTGATAAATTTATCGTACGTCGCCGTAGCAAATAATTTTAGAGGATAAGCCATGCCACGTTCTCTCAAGAAAGGTCCTTTTATTGACCTGCACTTGCTGAAGAAGGTAGAGAAAGCGGTGGAAAGCGGTGACAAGAAGCCCCTGCGCACTTGGTCCCGTCGTTCAACGATCTTCCCTAACATGATCGGTTTGACCATCGCTGTCCATAATGGTCGTCAGCACGTTCCTGTCTTTGTTTCCGACGAAATGGTCGGCCACAAACTGGGTGAATTTGCACCGACACGTACTTATCGCGGCCATGCTGCAGATAAGAAAGCCAAGAAGAAATAAGTAGGAGGAAGAGATGGAAACTATTGCTCAACATCGCCATGCTCGTTCTTCTGCTCAGAAGGTCCGCCTTGTTGCTGACCTGATTCGCGGTAAGAAAGTGTCGCAGGCTCTGGATATTCTGACTTACACCAACAAGAAAGCTGCTGTGTTGGTTAAGAAAGTACTGGAATCTGCCATTGCGAACGCCGAACACAACGATGGCGCTGATATCGACGATCTGAAAGTCGCGAAAATCTTCGTAGACGAAGGCCCAAGCATGAAGCGCATTATGCCGCGTGCGAAAGGTCGTGCAGATCGCATCCTGAAGCGCACCAGCCACATTACTGTGGTTGTGTCCGATCGCTGAGACTCTGGAGACTAGCAATGGGTCAGAAAGTACATCCTAATGGTATTCGCCTGGGTATTGTAAAACCATGGAACTCTACCTGGTTTGCGAACACCAAAGAATTCGCTGACAACCTGGACAGCGATTTTAAAGTACGTCAGTTCCTTACTAAGGAACTGGCTAAAGCGTCTGTATCTCGTATCGTTATCGAGCGTCCGGCTAAGAGCATCCGTGTGACCATTCACACCGCTCGCCCGGGTATCGTTATCGGTAAGAAAGGTGAAGACGTAGAAAAACTGCGCTCGGTCGTCGCGAAAATCGCTGGCGTTCCTGCACAGATCAACATCGCCGAAGTCCGTAAGCCGGAACTGGACGCTAAATTGGTTGCTGACAGCATCACTTCACAGCTGGAGCGTCGTGTGATGTTCCGTCGTGCTATGAAGCGTGCGGTACAGAACGCAATGCGTCTGGGCGCGAAGGGTATTAAAGTTGAAGTCAGCGGCCGTCTGGGCGGTGCCGAGATCGCACGTACCGAATGGTACCGTGAAGGTCGCGTACCACTGCACACTCTGCGTGCAGACATTGACTACAACACCTCTGAAGCGCACACCACTTATGGTGTAATCGGCGTTAAGGTATGGATCTTCAAAGGTGAGATCCTGGGTGGTATGGCTGCTGTTGAACAACCGGAACCGGCTGCTCAACCTAAAAAGCAGCAGCGTAAAGGCCGTAAGTAAGGAGAGTCGCTGATGTTACAACCAAAGCGTACGAAATTCCGTAAAGTGCACAAAGGCCGCAACCGTGGTCTGGCGCAAGGTACGGATGTCAGCTTCGGTACTTTCGGTCTGAAAGCTGTTGGCCGTGGTCGTCTGACTGCTCGTCAGATCGAAGCAGCACGTCGTGCTATGACCCGTGCAGTTAAGCGTCAAGGTAAGATTTGGATCCGTGTATTCCCGGACAAACCAATCACCGAGAAGCCGCTCGAAGTGCGTATGGGTAAAGGTAAGGGTAACGTGGAGTATTGGGTTGCCCTGATCCAGCCAGGTAAAGTCCTGTATGAAATGGACGGTGTATCTGAAGAGCTGGCCCGTGAAGCCTTCAAGCTGGCAGCAGCAAAACTGCCTATCAAAACCACCTTTGTAACTAAGACGGTGATGTAATGAAAGCAAATGAGCTGCGTGAAAAAAGCGTTGAAGAGCTGAACACTGAGCTTCTTAACCTTCTGCGTGAGCAGTTTAACCTGCGCATGCAGGCAGCATCTGGCCAGCTGCAGCAGACCCATCTGCTGAAGCAAGTGCGCCGTGATGTTGCACGTGTTAAGACTTTACTGACTGAGAAGGCGGCGTAATGACCGATAAAATCCGTACTCTGCAGGGTCGTGTTATTAGTGACAAAATGCAGAAGTCTGCAGTTGTTGCTATCGAACGTGTCGTGAAGCACCCGATCTACGGTAAATTCATCAAGCGTACGACTAAGCTGCACATCCATGACGAGAACAACGAGTGTGGAATTGGTGACGTGGTAGAAATCCGCGAAACCCGTCCACTGTCTAAGACTAAGTCTTGGGCTCTGGTTCGCGTTGTAGAGAAAGCGGTTCTGTAATAGAATCCGTTTCCTCTAAAAAATAAAATGAACGGCTCGTCTGAGCCGTTCATTTTTTCTACCCATCTGCGAGAACCGGTGTTATAATGCCGCGCCCTCAATTATGGGGCTTTTTAACGACCTGAGGTTTGGGTCCCGAAGTAGTAGTTGACATTAGCGGAGCACTAAAATGATCCAAGAACAGACTATGCTGAACGTCGCCGACAACTCCGGTGCACGTCGCGTAATGTGTATCAAGGTTCTGGGTGGCTCGCACCGTCGCTACGCAGGCGTCGGCGATATCATCAAAGTTACCATCAAGGAAGCAATTCCACGTGGTAAGGTGAAAAAAGGTGATGTCCTGAAGGCGGTAGTGGTGCGCACCAGGAAGGGTGTTCGTCGCCCGGACGGTTCTGTCATTCGCTTCGATGGTAATGCATGCGTTATTTTAAACAATAACAGCGAGCAACCTATCGGTACGCGTATTTTTGGGCCGGTAACTCGTGAACTTCGTACTGAAAAGTTCATGAAAATTATCTCTCTGGCACCAGAAGTACTCTAAGGAGCGAGCAATGGCAGCGAAAATCCGTCGCAATGACGAAGTTATCGTGCTTACCGGCAAAGATAAAGGTAAACGCGGTAAAGTAAAGAATGTCCTGACTTCTGGTAAGGTCATCGTTGAAGGTATCAACCTGGTTAAAAAACATCAGAAGCCTGTCCCGGCTCTGAACCAACCAGGCGGCATCGTTGAAAAAGAAGCTGCTATTCAGGTTTCTAACGTTGCAATCTTCAATGCGGCAACCGGCAAGGCTGACCGTGTAGGCTTTAGATTCGAAGAAGGCAAAAAAGTCCGTTTCTTCAAGTCTAATAGCGAAACTATCAAGTAATTTGGAGTAGTACGATGGCGAAACTGCATGATTACTACAAAGACGAAGTAGTCCAGAAACTCATGTCTGAGTTCGGCTACAATTCTGTCATGCAAGTCCCTCGGGTCGAGAAGATCACCCTGAACATGGGTGTTGGTGAAGCGATCGCTGACAAGAAACTGCTGGATAACGCAGCAGCAGACCTGGCAGCAATCTCCGGTCAAAAGCCGTTGATCACCAAAGCACGCAAATCAGTTGCAGGCTTCAAAATCCGTCAGGGCTATCCGATCGGCTGTAAAGTAACTCTGCGCGGCGAGCGCATGTGGGAGTTCTTTGAGCGTCTGATCACTATTGCTGTTCCACGTATTCGTGACTTCCGTGGCTTGTCCGCTAAGTCTTTCGATGGTCGTGGTAACTACAGCATGGGCGTTCGTGAGCAGATCATCTTCCCAGAAATCGACTACGACAAAGTCGATCGCGTTCGTGGTTTGGATATTACCATTACCACTACTGCGAAATCTGATGATGAAGGCCGTGCTCTGCTGGCTGCCTTTGACTTCCCGTTCCGCAAGTAAGGTAGGGTTACTTAATGGCTAAGCAATCTATGAAAGCACGCGAAGTTAAGCGTGTAAAATTAGCAGACAAGTTCTTCGCAAAGCGCGTTGAGCTGAAAGCGATCATTTCTGATGTGAACGCATCCGACGAAGACCGTTGGGATGCTGTTCTTAAGCTGCAGAGTCTGCCGCGTGATTCCAGCCCTTCCCGTCAGCGTAACCGCTGCCGTCAGACAGGTCGTCCGCACGGTTTCCTGCGGAAGTTTGGGTTGAGCCGTATCAAGGTCCGTGAAGCCGCAATGCGCGGTGAAATCCCGGGTCTGAAAAAGGCTAGCTGGTAATTGTCACCATTTGAATCACGGGAGTAACACAGATGAGCATGCAAGATCCGATCGCGGATATGCTGACCCGTATCCGTAACGGTCAAGCCGCGAACAAAGTTGCGGTCTCTATGCCTTCCTCCAAGCTGAAAGTGGCAATTGCCAACGTGCTGAAGGAAGAAGGCTACATTGAAGATTTTAAAATCGAAGGCGACACCAAGCCTGAACTGGAACTGACTCTTAAGTATTTCCAGGGCAAGTCTGTGGTAGAGAGCATTCAGCGTGTTAGCCGTCCAGGTCTGCGCATCTATAAGAAAAAAGATGAGCTGCCAAAAGTAATGGCTGGTCTGGGCATCGCTGTAATCTCTACCTCTAAAGGTGTCATGACTGATCGTGCAGCGCGCCAAGCTGGTCTTGGTGGCGAAATTATCTGCTACGTAGCGTAATCGGAGGATAAAATGTCTCGTGTTGCAAAAGCACCTGTCGTTGTTCCTGCGGGCGTAGAGGTAAAACTCAACGGTCAGGAAATTTCGATCAAAGGCAAAAACGGCGAGCTGACTCGTACTATCAACAGTGCTGTAGAAGTTAAGCATGCAGACAACGCCCTGACTTTCGCTCCACGCGAAGGTTTTGCGGACGCTTGGGCACAGGCAGGTACTGCTCGTGCGCTGCTGAACGGCATGGTTATCGGTGTTACCGAAGGCTTCACCAAGAAGCTGCAACTGGTTGGTGTTGGTTATCGTGCAGCTGTTAAAGGCAACTCTGTGAGCTTGGCCCTGGGCTTCTCTCACCCTGTTGACCATGCACTGCCGGCCGGCATCACTGCTGAATGTCCAACTCAGACTGAAATCGTGCTGAAAGGCGCTGATAAGCAGCTGATTGGTCAGGTTGCAGCGGATCTGCGCGCCTACCGTCGTCCTGAGCCTTACAAAGGCAAGGGTGTTCGTTACGCCGACGAAGTCGTGCGTACCAAAGAGGCTAAGAAGAAGTAAGGTAACACTATGGATAAGAAATCTGCTCGTATCCGTCGTGCGACCCGTGCACGTCGCAAGCTCAAAGAGCTGGGTGCTACTCGCCTGGTGGTACATCGTACCCCGCGTCATATCTACGCACAGGTGATCGCCCCGAACGGTTCCGAAGTTTTGGTTGCTGCTTCTACTGTAGAAAAAGCTATTGCCGAACAACTGAAGTATACCGGTAACAAAGACGCTGCTGCAGCTGTAGGTAAAGCTCTGGCTGAGCGCGCTGTCGAGAAAGGCATTACTAATGTTTCTTTCGACCGTTCCGGGTTCCAATATCATGGTCGTGTCCAGGCACTGGCAGATGCTGCCCGTGAAGCTGGCCTTCAGTTCTAAGGTAGAGGTCTAAGATGTCAAACATCGAGAAACAAGCTGGCGAACTGCAGGAAAAACTGATCGCGGTAAACCGTGTTTCTAAAACTGTAAAAGGTGGTCGTATTTTCTCCTTCACCGCACTGACTGTAGTGGGTGATGGTAACGGCCGCGTTGGTTTTGGTTACGGTAAAGCGCGTGAAGTTCCAGCAGCGATCCAGAAAGCGATGGAAAAAGCCCGTCGCAACATGATTAACGTCGCGCTGACTCACGGCACCCTGCAGCACCCTGTTAAAGGTGCTCACACGGGTTCTCGTGTGTTCATGCAGCCGGCTTCTGAAGGTACCGGTATCATCGCCGGCGGTGCTATGCGCGCTGTTTTAGAAGTCGCTGGAGTACATAACGTTCTGGCTAAAGCGTATGGTTCTACTAACCCGATTAACGTGGTTCGTGCAACTATCGATGGCCTGGGCAATATGAATTCTCCAGAAATGGTCGCTGCCAAGCGTGGTAAATCCGTTGAAGAAATTCTGGGGTAATCACGATGGCTAAGACTATTAAAATTACACAAACCCGCAGTTCAATCGGCCGCCTGCCTAAGCACAAAGCCACTCTGGTTGGCTTGGGTCTGCGTCGTATTGGTCATACCGTTGAGCGTGAAGACACGCCTGCTGTACGCGGTATGGTTAACGCGATTTCCTACATGCTGAAAGTGGAGGAGTAAGAGATGCGTTTAAACACTCTGTCTCCGGCCGAAGGGTCTAAACACGCTTCTAAGCGTCTGGGTCGTGGTATCGGTTCTGGTCTCGGTAAAACCGGTGGTCGTGGTCACAAAGGTCAGAACTCTCGTTCTGGCGGTGGCGTACGTCGCGGTTTCGAGGGTGGCCAGATGCCTCTGTACCGTCGTCTGCCGAAATTCGGTTTCACCTCTCGCAAAGCAATGGTCACTGCAGAAGTTCGTCTGTCTGACCTGGCGAAAGTTGAAGGCGGTATTGTTGACCTGAATACTTTGAAAGCAGCTAACATCATCGGTGTTCAGATCGAATTCGCGAAAGTGATTCTGTCTGGTGAAGTTTCTGCTCCGGTAACGATTCGTGGTCTACGTGTCACCAAAGGTGCTCGTGCTGCGATCGAAGCTGCTGGCGGTAAAATCGAGGAATAAGTAGCAGATGGCAAAGCAACCGGGATTAGATTTTCAAAGTGCCAAAGGTGGCTTTGGTGAACTGAAGCGCAGACTGTTGTTTGTAATCGGTGCACTGATTGTCTTCCGTATTGGCTCTTTTATTCCAATCCCCGGTATCGATGCCACTGTACTTGCCAAACTGCTTGAGCAACAGCGTGGCACCATCATTGAAATGTTTAACATGTTCTCTGGTGGTGCTCTCAGTCGTGCCTCAATCTTTGCACTGGGTATTATGCCGTATATTTCGGCCTCTATTATTATCCAGTTGCTGACGGTGGTTCATCCAGCGTTGGCCGAGATTAAGAAAGAGGGTGAAGCTGGTCGTCGTAAGATTAGCCAGTACACTCGCTATGGCACCCTGGTTCTGGCTGTATTCCAGTCGATCGGTATTGCTACCGGTCTGCCGAATATGCCTGGAATGCAAGGCCTGGTGATGAATCCAGGTTTCGCATTCTACTTTACCGCTGTTGTAAGTCTGGTTACCGGGACAATGTTCCTGATGTGGCTGGGCGAACAGATTACTGAACGAGGTATCGGTAACGGTATCTCGATCATTATCTTCGCAGGTATTGTTGCGGGTCTCCCGCCGGCCATTGGCCATACCATCGAGCAAGCGCGGCAAGGTGACCTGCACTTCCTTCTGTTGCTGTTGGTTGCAGTTCTTGTATTTGCAGTGACGTTCTTTGTTATTTTCGTTGAGCGTGGCCAGCGCCGCATTGTGGTCAACTACGCTAAACGTCAGCAAGGTCGTCGTGTATATGCTGCACAGAGCACACATTTACCGTTGAAAGTGAATATGGCGGGTGTAATCCCGGCTATTTTTGCTTCCAGCATTATTCTGTTCCCAGCAACCATCGCGTCATGGTTCGGGGGCGGTACCGGTTGGAACTGGCTGACAACAATTTCGCTGTATTTGCAACCAGGACAGCCGCTATATGTGCTACTCTATGCGACTGCAATCATCTTCTTCTGTTTCTTCTACACGGCGTTGGTATTCAACCCACGTGAAACAGCAGATAACCTGAAGAAGTCTGGTGCATTCGTACCGGGAATTCGTCCGGGAGAGCAAACGGCGAAGTATATCGATAAAGTAATGACACGTCTGACCTTAATCGGCGCACTGTATATTACCTTTATCTGCCTGATCCCGGAGTTCATGCGTGATGCCATGAAGGTTCCCTTCTACTTTGGCGGCACATCGCTGCTTATCGTAGTGGTTGTCATCATGGACTTTATGGCTCAAGTGCAAACTCTGATGATGTCGAGTCAGTATGAGTCTGCATTGAAGAAAGCTAACCTGAAAGGCTACAGCCGTTAATTCAGGCGCTTGAGAAGTTACGGAGAGTAAAAATGAAAGTTCGTGCTTCCGTCAAGAAATTATGTCGTAACTGCAAAATCATCCGTCGCGACGGTGTCGTACGTGTGATCTGCAGCGCCGAGCCAAAGCATAAACAACGCCAAGGCTGATATAGTCACATATTTTTCTTGCAAAGTCGGGTTGAGCTGGCTAGATTAGCCAGCCAATCTTTTGTATGTCGATGCGTTACCATTTGAGTATCCTGAAAACGGGCTTTTCAGCATGGGACGCATTTATTTAATTATAGGAGTGCATAGTGGCCCGTATAGCAGGCATTAACATTCCTGATCAAAAACATACCGTAATCGCATTAACTTCGATTTTCGGAATCGGCAAAACCCGTTCTAAAGCCATCTGCGCTTCAACGGGCATCGCCGAAGATGTTAAGATCAGAGAGCTGTCTGAAGAACAAATTGAACAGCTGCGTGAAGCAGTTGGTAAATTCGTTGTTGAAGGTGATCTGCGCCGTGAAATCACCCTGAGCATCAAGCGTCTGATGGACCTTGGTTGCTATCGTGGTTTACGCCATCGTCGTGGTCTGCCAGTTCGCGGTCAGCGTACTAAGACCAATGCACGTACCCGTAAGGGTCCGCGTAAACCGATCAAGAAATAATCGGGGTGAGTAAATAATGGCAAAGGCACCAGTTCGTGCACGCAAGCGTGTAAGAAAGCAAGTCTCAGATGGCGTGGCTCATGTCCATGCATCTTTTAACAACACCATCGTTACCATCACTGATCGTCAGGGTAACGCACTGGGTTGGGCAACCGCCGGTGGTTCCGGTTTCCGCGGTTCACGTAAATCTACTCCGTTTGCTGCTCAGGTAGCTGCAGAGCGCTGTGCAGAAGCAGTGAAAGATTACGGTATTAAGAATCTGGAAGTTATGGTTAAGGGTCCAGGTCCGGGTCGCGAATCAACTATTCGTGCTCTGAACGCTGCTGGTTTCCGCATCACTAATATTACTGATGTGACTCCAATCCCTCACAACGGTTGTCGTCCGCCGAAAAAACGTCGCGTTTAACGCCCGTTTTTAGGTTAGTTGGAGAAAGAAAATGGCAAGATATTTGGGTCCTAAGCTCAAGCTGAGCCGTCGTGAGGGCACCGACTTATTCCTTAAGTCTGGCGTTCGCGCGATCGATACCAAGTGCAAAATTGAACAACCACCTGGTCAGCATGGTGCGCGTAAACCGCGTCTGTCTGACTACGGCGGCCAGTTGCGTGAGAAGCAGAAAGTTCGTCGTATCTACGGCGTGCTGGAGCGTCAGTTCCGTAACTACTATAAAGAAGCAGCACGTCTGAAAGGCAACACCGGTGAAAACCTGTTGGCTCTGCTGGAAGGTCGTCTGGATAACGTTGTTTACCGTATGGGCTTTGGCGCCACTCGTGCAGAAGCACGTCAGCTGGTTAGCCATAAATCTATCCTGGTAAACGGTCGCGTTGTTAACATCGCTTCTTATCAGGTATCTCCGAATGATGTCGTAAGCATCCGTGAGAAAGCCAAACAGCAATCTCGCGTGAAGGCCGCTCTGGAGCTGGCTGAGCAGCGTGAAAAGCCAACCTGGCTGGAAGTTGATGCGACCAAGATGGAAGGTGTGTTCAAGCGTATGCCTGAACGTACTGATCTGTCTGCGGACATTAACGAACACCTGATCGTCGAGCTTTACTCTAAGTAAAGCTTAGTACCAAAGAGAGGACACAATGCAGGGTTCTGTGACAGAGTTTCTAAAACCGCGCCTGGTAGATATCGAGCAAGTGAGTTCGACGCACGCCAAGGTGACCCTTGAGCCGTTAGAGCGTGGCTTTGGCCATACTCTTGGCAACGCACTGCGCCGTATTCTGCTTTCTTCCATGCCGGGTTGCGCGGTGACCGAGGTTGAGATTGATGGCGTGCTGCACGAGTACTCCACCAAAGAGGGCGTACAGGAAGATATCCTGGAAATCCTGCTCAATCTGAAAGGGCTGGCGGTAAGAGTTCAGGGTAAAGATGAAGTTATTCTCACCTTGAATAAATCTGGCATTGGCCCTGTGACTGCAGCCGATATCACCCACGACGGTGATGTCGAAATCGTCAAGCCGCAGCATGTGATCTGCCATCTGACCGATGAAAACGCATCTATTAGCATGCGTATCAAAGTTCAGCGTGGTCGTGGTTATGTGCCGGCTTCTGCCCGAATTCATTCGGAAGAAGATGAGCGCCCAATCGGCCGTCTGTTGGTTGACGCTTGCTACAGCCCTGTAGACCGTATCGCCTACAATGTTGAAGCAGCGCGTGTAGAACAGCGCACCGACCTGGACAAGCTGGTCATCGAAATGGAAACCAACGGCACAATCGATCCTGAAGAGGCGATTCGTCGTGCGGCAACCATCCTGGCAGAACAACTGGAAGCTTTCGTTGACTTACGTGATGTACGTCAGCCGGAAGTAAAAGAAGAGAAACCAGAATTCGATCCGATCCTGCTGCGCCCTGTTGACGATCTGGAATTGACTGTCCGCTCTGCTAACTGCCTTAAGGCAGAAGCTATCCACTACATCGGTGATCTGGTACAGCGTACCGAGGTTGAGCTGCTTAAAACGCCTAACCTTGGTAAAAAATCTCTTACTGAGATTAAAGATGTGCTCGCTTCACGTGGTTTGTCTCTGGGCATGCGCCTGGAAAACTGGCCACCAGCAAGCATTGCTGATGAATAATCAGATCACAGGTTAAGGTTTCACTGAGAAGGATAAGGTCATGCGCCATCGTAAGAGTGGTCGTCAACTGAACCGCAACAGCAGCCATCGTCAGGCTATGTTCCGCAACATGGCCGGTTCTCTGGTTCGTCATGAGATCATCAAAACGACTCTGCCGAAAGCCAAAGAACTGCGTCGCGTAGTTGAGCCGCTGATTACTCTTGCCAAGACCGACAGCGTAGCTAATCGTCGTCTGGCATTCGCCCGCACTCGTGATAACGAGATCGTGGCAAAACTGTTTAACGAGCTGGGCCCGCGTTTCGCGAGCCGTGCCGGTGGTTACACTCGTATTCTGAAGTGTGGCTTCCGTGCTGGTGACAACGCTCCGATGGCTTACATCGAGCTGGTTGATCGTCCAGAAGCTCAAGCAGAAGCTGTTGCAGAGTAATCTGTAACAACGTAGAAAACCCGCTTCGGCGGGTTTTTTATTGCCTGTCATTCCTCTCCTCTTTCGCTATGCTGAACACTGTACTTTTAGCAGGAGTTCATTATGTGGTTTATCGATCAACTGGTAGAACAGCACATCCGCGCCGCGCAGGAAAAAGGTGAACTGAGTAATCTGCCTGGAGAAGGTGCGCCTTTGCAGTTGGATGATGATAGTGCTGTGCCACCTGAACTACGCAGCGCCTACCGTTTGCTGAAAAACGCCGGCTTCTTACCTCCTGAACTGGCAATGCGGCGCGAAGCGCTGAAGATCAACGATCTTTTACGTCAATTGGATCCCGCCGATCAGCAAGCTGAAAGTCTGCATAAAAAACTCACTTTGTTAGAGATGCAGTTGCGTCAGGCCGGGATGAGCACCGACTTTTTACGCGGTGACTATCGCGAATCCATTAGTCAGCGTCTGCAGCAGGAGAAGTAGCGTGTATAAAATTGGCCAACTGGCAAAACTTGCTGATGTCACACCCGACACCATCCGTTTTTATGAAAAACAGCAAATGATGGATCATGACATTCGCACTCAGGGTGGGTTCCGTCTTTACAGTGATGAAGATCTGCAGCGTCTGCGCTTTATCCGCTATGGGCGACAGCTTGGGTTTAGTCTGGATTCGATCCGTGGTCTGTTATCGATCCGTATCGATCCTGAACATCACACTTGCCAGGAATCGAAAGCGATCGTCGCTAAGCGCTTAGAGGAAGTGAATGGCATGATCGCAGAACTGCAAATCATGCAGCGCTCACTGGAACGTTTAGCCGAGACCTGCTGCGGCGATCAGCACAGCAGTGCCTGTTGCTCTATCCTTGAAGCACTGGAAAAAGGAGAAGAACCGCATGCAGAAATTTGTTGTAGCAAGGATTGAATTCCACACGGGAAAGCCTATAGTTTCGCCATCATTCACTGGAGGACATTATGAGTCGCTATCAGCATCGAAAAGGTAAGATTAACGAAAATGCCATTGAGGCACTGCTTCATGACCCGCTATTTCGTCAGCGAGTTGAGCAGAATCATAAAGGGAAAGGCAGTTATCGACGCAAAGATAAACATGCAAAAGGCGGGAACTGGGAGGCCAGTGGTAAGCAAAAAAGTTTACCACTGGCCTTCTGCTTTACGGTCAAAAAAGCCGCCTGAGCGGGCGGCTTTGTTATTACACTTTGGTGTTTTGTTGCTTCAGTAAATCACGGATTTCAGTGAGTAACACTTCTTCATTGGTTGGTTTTGGTGCTGGTTTTTCCACTTCTTTTTTCTGATACAGCTTGTTCATGACTTTGATTGCCATAAAGATAGCGAAGGCTACGATGACAAAATCAAAGATGGTTTGAATAAAAGTGCCGTACTCCATCACCACTGCAGGGATATCACCTTCAGCGGGTTTTAGTACCCACTTAAACTGTTTGAAATCGACGCCGCCAATCAGCAAGCCCAGTGGCGGCATGATGATGTTAGCAACCAGTGATGAAACAATCTTACCGAAAGCGGCACCGATAATGACACCGACTGCCAGGTCAACCACGTTCCCACGCATTGCAAAATCACGAAACTCTTTGAATAAACTCATTGTTATCTCCTTGCCTTGGCCAATGGCTAAAGTCTAACAAACCTTTGTGCAATTGCCATTATCACAACGGATTAAGCAGAATTATCACGGCGGGCAATCGCCCGCCACGATCAAAGGAAGAAAGGACTCGGCTGGAACAGGCGCTCGACATCGGGGACAAACTTCTTATCTGTCAGGAACATAATTACATGGTCGCCCTGTTCAATACGGACATTGTCGTTAGCGATGATCACATCATCCCCACGTACAACCGCACCAATAATGGTTCCCGGCGGGAGTTTGATATCTTCAATTAGGCGGCCCACCACGCGCGAGGTTGTCTCTTCACCATGAGCGATCGCTTCAATCGCTTCAGCGATGCCGCGTCGTAATGATGAGACACCGACAATGTCGGCTTTACGCACGTGACTCAGTAGGGCCGAGATCGTCGCTTGCTGTGGGGAGATCGCAATATCGATCACGCTGCCTTGTACCAGATCGACATAAGCGCGGCGCTGGATCAACACCATTACCTTTTTGGCGCCCATCTTCTTGGCCAACATGGCCGACATGATATTGGCTTCGTCATCGTTGGTGACGGCAATAAACAGATCGACCTGTTCGACATGCTCTTCGGCCAGTAACTCCTGATCTGAGGCATCACCGTAAAACACGACGGTATCGTGCAAACGTTCCGCCAACTCAGCAGCGCGCTGTTGATTACGTTCGATCAACTTCACGCTGTACTGTTTTTCGAGGCGCTGCGCAAGCCCAAAGCCGATGTTGCCACCGCCGACTAACATAATACGTTTGTAAGGCTTCTCCAGACGCTGCATTTCACTCATTACCGCGCGAATGTGCTGGCTGGCGGCGATAAAGAACACTTCGTCTCCGGCTTCAACAATGGTTGAGCCTTGAGGGCGAATAGGGCGATCCTGGCGAAAAATTGCGGCGACTCGCGTGTCGATGTGCGGCATATGCTCACGCAGTATGGACAACGGATTTCCGACCAAAGGGCCACCATAATAGGCTTTCACCACCGCGAGGCTGACTTTTCCTTCGGCGAAATTCACTACCTGTAAAGCGCCTGGATATTGAATCAAGCGGTAAATGTTGTCGATCACCAGCTGCTCAGGCGAAATGAGGTGGTCAATCGGAACGGCTTCTGGCACGAACAATTTTTCCGCATCACGCAGGTATTCGGCTGCGCGAATACGCGCGATGCGGTTTGGCGTATTAAAAAGCGAGTAAGCGATCTGACAAGCGATCATGTTGGTTTCGTCAGAATTGGTCACGGCGACCAACATATCGGCATCTTCTGCTCCGGCCTCACGCAGTACGCGTGGATGGGAACCATGGCCGTGCACAACGCGCAGGTCGAATTTGTCCTGCAGTGCCCGCAGACGTGTTGCATCCGTATCGACCACGGTGATGTCGTTATTTTCACTCACCAGATTTTCTGCGAGTGTACCGCCTACTTGCCCGGCGCCGAGGATAATGATTTTCATCGTTGGATCGCTCTTGTCAGAATGCGCTGCACTATTTTTTCATTAACTTAGCGTAAAAGAAGCCGTCACCGCCATCTACGCTGGGGAATACTTGCCAGCCGTTAATTTGGCCTTCTGGTACCTTTTCCGCGACCGCATCTTTGTGCTTCGTCAGGAACGTTGCGATCTGCTGATGGTTCTCTTCAGGCAAAATTGAGCAGGTCGCATAAATTAAGGTTCCGCCGGATTTCAGACGTGGCCAGACAGCTTCCAGAATTTCCCCTTGTAGAGTGGCCAGTTCTGCAATATCACGATCGCGTCGCAGCCATTTGATATCGGGATGGCGGCGGATGACGCCCGTTGCAGAGCAGGGCGCATCCAGTAAAATGCGATCAAACTGCTGCTCGCCACACCAGTCTGACGGTGTACGCCCGTCACCCTGGCGCACCTCTGCTTTCATACCTAATCGCTGCAAGTTTTCATGCACGCGAGTGAGACGCTGTTCATCGATATCCACTGCCAGCACTTGAGCCTGTGGTGCGATTTCCAGAATATGCGTGGTCTTACCGCCAGGCGCGGCGCAGAGATCGAGGATGCTTTCGTTATTTTGCGGCTCAAGCAGCAGGGCGCAGCGCTGTGCGGAAAGATCCTGCACCGTAACCCAGCCCTGCTCGAAGCCCGGGAGTTGACTGACGGGTGCCGGTGATTCAAGACGCAGAGCGTCTGGCGCATCGCCGACGAATGCGACTTTTTCTTCGGCTTGTAACAATTCCAGCCATGCATCTCGGCTATGATGCTGGCGATTGACGCGTAGCCACATCGGGGGGCGCTGATTATTCGCCTCCACAATCTGCTGCCAGTTTTCAGGCCAGGCAGTTTGCAGTCGTTTCAATAACCAACCCGGATGCCAGTAACGCTGTGGCCCTTGGTCTACCTCAGCCATCAGCGTTTCTTGCTGACGCTGGAACTGACGGAGTACGCCGTTGATCAAACCTTTTAAATTAGTGCGTTTCAGCACTTCGGCTCCGGCAACGGTTTCTGCCAGCGCGGCGTGAG
This sequence comes from Pantoea sp. EA-12, assembly GCF_030053355.1. Taxonomy (NCBI): domain Bacteria; kingdom Pseudomonadati; phylum Pseudomonadota; class Gammaproteobacteria; order Enterobacterales; family Erwiniaceae; genus Pantoea; species Pantoea sp. EA-12. Next base: position 19,164 of record NZ_JASGBY010000028.1, read on the forward strand.
CGGGAACACGGGTGTATAACACCTGATACAAGCCAACCATAATCAGATAATGCAGCACACGCTGCTTGCCGGTTAACGGGCGCTCCATCAGCTTACCAATTAACGCTTCGAGTTGAGGTAGCGTGCGCATGACGCCAAAGCAGATTTCCTGCAGCAACGCACCGTCTTTATCTGCCAGACTTTTTTGCGCACCAGGCAGAATGGCACTTAGCGATTCCCCCTTATCGACTACGCGTTCAATCAGTTGCGCGGCGAGGCTACGCAGGTTGGTTGCTTTTTTCATATTCATTCATCAAACAAAAGCCCGGTAAGAACCGGGCTGAGGGTCAGGCCAGAATGGTGCCAGTGGTGAACCATTCACGACGCGAATTGAGCAGGTCTTGTGCGGACATTGCCTTTTTGCCTGCCGGTTGCAGCGACAGTAGATTCAGTACACCGTCAGTGGTTGCAACCTGAATGCCGTTTTTATCGGCATGGATGATCTCGCCTGGTTGCTTATTCTGATGAGGTAAGACGCTGGCCTGCCAGACTTTGACAGGTTGCTCATCGACCAGAAAATAGCTCATCGGCCACGGGTTGAAGGCACGAATACAGCGTTCAAGTTGAGCAGCAGAAAGAGACCAATCGAGGCGGGCCTCTTCTTTACTCAACTTCTCAGCGTATGAAACCAGTGCTTCATCTTGCACTTCTGGTTGCGCACTACCCTTAGCTAGCAGCTCCAGTGTGTCGAGCATGCCCTGTGGCCCAAGCTGCGCCAGCTTGTCATACAACGAGGCGCTGGTGTCTTCAGGGGTAATAGGGCAGGAAAGTTTATGTAGCATGTCGCCAGTATCAAGGCCAACATCCATTTGCATAATAGTCACACCGGTTTCACGGTCTCCAGCCCAGAGTGAACGTTGAATGGGCGCCGCTCCACGCCAGCGTGGTAGCAGCGAACCGTGCACGTTGATGCAACCCAGGCGCGGCATATCAAGCACCGCTTTTGGCAGAATCAAACCGTAGGCCACCACAACCATGATATCGGCTTTCAGTTCAGCCACCAGATGCTGATTTTCTTCAAGCTTTAATGATTTTGGCTGAAACACGGGAACATCATGTGCCTGCGCCAGAACTTTAACCGGGCTTGGGGTGAGTTTATTCCCCCGTCCTGCTGGACGATCGGGCTGGGTGAATACGCCAATCACCTGATGCTCAGAAGCAAGCAGCGCGTCAAGATGACGCGCTGCGAAGTCAGGTGTACCGGCAAAGATGATTTTTAGCGGTGCAGACACAGTTTAACCTTCTGTTAGTACTCAGGCTTCGCGTGCGTTCATGCGGGCGAGCTTTTCCAGTTTCTGTTTGATGCGCTGGCGCTTCAACGGTGACAGATAATCGATGAACAGCTTGCCATCAAGATGATCGATCTCATGCTGAATACAGATCGCTAACAGGCCATCGGTTTCTAACTCGAAACTGTTACCGTCACGATCTTGCGCCCGCACTTTGACCCATTCCGCACGCGGCACAAAAGCACGCTGTTCAGGAATTGAGAGGCAACCCTCATCAATACCGGTTTCGCCACCTTTATCCAGCAGTTCGGGATTGATTAACACTAAGCGCTCGTCGCGATTTTCAGAAACATCGATGACGATGATGCGTTGATGAATATCGACCTGAGTGGCCGCTAAGCCAATGCCTTCTTCGGCGTACATGGTTTCAAACATGTCGTCGACGATGCGCTGAACGTCAGCATTAACCGTCGCTACGGGCGCAGCGATTTTACGAAGGCGATCATCAGGGAAATGTAATACCTGCAAAACTGACATAAATATCCAGATCTGTATGCGTTAAAGAAAAAGATTACTTCCTCATATTGTAGACTTTTTGATGCCTGATTGACAGCATTGCCCCGCATGATAGCGGGCTGAACGGAGTGCAGCATGGAGAGAGTTGAAGGGATGCTCAGGCTAGCAAATGTCAAAGGGCTGCGCGGCCATCGCGCGATGGATTTAGCGCAGTGTCTGCAGACCAATATGTCCCTGGATGATGAGTTTCTACGCCATCTTGGTTTAAATGACATACAGCGCCAGCAATTCAACGATCTTTGCCCGCGGCAGTTGGAACGCACGCAACAGTGGTTGCAGGACCCGATGCACCATTTGATTGCCTGTGTTGATACGCGTTTTCCTGCTCGGCTAACGGAAATCAGCCAGCGTCCCGTATTACTTTATGTCGAGGGAAATACGGATGTTTTGCTGCAGCCGCAGCTGGCAATAGTCGGTAGCCGATATTGTTCACATTATGGCAAACAATGGGGGCACTGGTTTTCACAGCAGTTATCGCTGAGTGGGTTGGTGATAACCAGTGGACTCGCGCGCGGCATCGATGGTATTGCGCACCGTGCCGCACTGGAGGCGCAGGGAAAAACGGTTGCGGTGCTGGGCAGTGGATTGCAACAGGTCTATCCCAAAAGCCATCAGTCACTGGCAAAGGAAATCATAGATAACGAGGGCGCGCTGGTGTCAGAGTTCCCGCTCAATACGATACCGCATCCGCTGAACTTTCCGCGCAGGAATCGCATTATCAGTGGCTTAAGCCAAGGGGTGCTGGTGGTCGAAGCCTCGCTAAAAAGTGGTTCACTGATCACGGCACGCTATGCACTGGAACAAAATCGCAATGTCTATGCGCTGCCCGGTGCACTCGGGAATAAGGGATGTGAGGGGACGCATTGGTTAATCCAGCAGGGCGCACTATTGGTCGCACACCCCAATAACATTCTTGAAGATTTACACTCCGCGCTTGAATGGCTGCCAGCAACCACAACAGAAACAATATATTCACAAGACAGTGACGATGTTCCATTGCCATTTGCTAGCGTGTTGGCTAACGTAGGTGATGAGGTTACACCTGTTGACGTCGTCGCTGAACGTGCCGGCCAACCTGTGCCAGTTATCTCAGCCCAGTTGCTGGAGCTGGAGTTAGCAGGATGGATCGCAGCTGTACCCGGCGGCTATGTCCGATTGAGGAGGGCATGCCATGTTCGACGTACTTATGTACTTGTTTGAGACCTATATCCACAACGAAGCTGAAATGCGCGTTGACCAGGATAAATTGACCGATGATTTAACCGATGCAGGTTTTCATCGTGAAGATATCTACAATGCGTTGAATTGGCTTGAGCGGTTAGCGGATTATCAGGATGGTCTGGTCCCGCCAGTGTTGCTGGCTACCGATCCGCTCTCTATGCGAATCTACACGGAAGAGGAAAACCAGCGTTTAGATGCCGAGTGTCGCGGTTTTATTTTGTTCCTGGAGCAAGTTCAGGTGCTGAATATGGAAACGCGCGAGATGGTCATCGAACGTGTTATGGCCCTTGATACCCTGGAGTTCGATCTGGAAGACCTCAAATGGGTGGTGCTGATGGTGTTGTTTAATATCCCTGGATGTGAAAACGCTTATCAGCAGATGGAAGAACTGCTATTCGACGTCAATGAAGGTATGCTGCATTAATTTGCGATTAATACAGTCGGAATTATGAGTAAATCAGCACTATTCTCCGTGCGTAAACACGATCCCTGCCCCGCTTGCGGGGCAGATTTAGTGATACGTGCCGGTAAACATGGCCCTTTTCTTGGCTGTGTCAATTATCCAACCTGCGACTACATTCGCCCGCTGAAAAGCCAGGGTGATGGACACATTGTCAAAGTTCTTGAAGGGCATGCTTGCCCAGAATGTGGTGCGGACAAAGTTTTGCGTCAGGGAAGGTTTGGTATGTTTGTCGGATGTAGTCACTATCCAGAGTGTGATTATACCGAAATCATCGATAAGCCTGACGAAACCGCGATCGCTTGCCCTCAGTGTCAAAGTGGGAAATTGGTACAGCGGCGTTCACGCTACGGCAAAACCTTTCATTCCTGTGACCGCTACCCAGACTGTCAGTTTGCCATCAACGCCACACCGGTTGACGGTGTATGCCCACACTGCCAGTTCCCATTGCTCATTGAGAAGAAAACCGCACAAGGCATGAAGCGCTTTTGCGCCAGCAAACGCTGTGGCAAACCCATAGCTCAGGACGAATCATCATGAAACAACATCAGTATTTACCAGGCTCGCTTGATTTCTGCATTGAGCAACTCCAGCAGCAGGCAGTGATTGCTTATCCAACCGAAGCCGTTTTCGGTCTGGGCTGTGACCCCGATAGCGAAAGTGCGGTGATGGCGTTGCTGGCGCTTAAACAGCGCCCAGTTGAAAAGGGACTGATCTTAATTGCTGCCGATTACGCGCAGTTGGAACCTTATATCGCCGATCGTGAACTCACTGTTGTGCAGCGTGAGCGTATGTTTGCCAGCTGGCCTGGACCCGTCACCTATGTAGTTCCGGCGACGCCCCACACCCCGCGCTGGTTAACTGGTCGTTTTGATTCGCTGGCTATCCGCGTGAGCGACCATCCTGATGTACAAGCGTTATGTCGAGGCTTTGGCAAACCCTTGGTATCGACCAGTGCAAATCTGTCTGGTGAGCCTCCATGCCGTAATGCTGAAGAGGTCGCACAGCAGTTCGGTACTGACTTCCCAGTGTTGCATGCTGCCACAGGGGGGCGACTCAATCCTTCAGAGATTCGCGACGTTATCAGTGGCGAACTTATTCGTCAGGGTTAATTCATGGAACATTTTGCCGTTTTTGGTCATCCCATTGCGCACAGCAAATCCCCGTTTATTCATGGCCTTTTTGCCGAGCAAACAGGTATTGATCACACCTATGGCCGTATTTGCGCCCCGCTTGATGGCTTTCTGCTATCAATCAGTGACTTCTTTGCCGCTGGCGGCAAGGGCGCTAACGTCACGCTTCCATTCAAGCAACAAGCGTGGGAATTCGCTGATGAGCTGAGTGAACGCGCAGCCTTATCCGGTGCGGTTAATACTCTGAAAAAAAGAGCGGATGGCTCCGTGTTCGGCGATAATACCGATGGCATCGGCCTGCTGAGCGACCTGCAGCGATTAGAGATGATTAGCCCTGGCGATCGTATTCTATTAGTGGGAGCGGGTGGTGCAGCGCGTGGTGTGATTTTGCCTCTGCTTTCTATGGGGTGTTCTGTTGTGGTGGCCAACCGTACCGTTGAACGTGCTGAGGAGTTGGCAGAGATATTCCAGCATAGTGGGAATATTCAGGCTGCACGTTTTACTGATTTATCCAGCAACGCGTTTGACCTCATTATTAATGCCACCTCCAGTGGCGTCGATGGCAAAGTTCCGCCGTTGCCGGATACATTGATTTCCGCACAGACTCGTTGTTACGACATGTTCTATCAGCAGGGGCTAACGCCATTTTTGCTGTGGTGCCAGCAGCATGGCGCACACCAGCTTGCTGATGGCTTGGGCATGCTGGTGGGGCAGGCTGCGCATGCTTTCCAGCTGTGGCATGGCACGATGCCGGAGATCACGCCGGTAATTGCTCAATTAAAGCAAGCGATGCAACAGTGAATCAGGCGATCCACTTTCCCGATCGTGAAAACTGGGATGAGGAGAAACAAGCGATCGTTTTTCCCGTTCTGGTTCAGGGAATGGGATTCACTTGCGCCATCCCATCTGAAGCGCTGCACACCCGATTTGGTTCTGGAGAAGCGATGGCGCTGTTTTGCGCTCATCGCTGGGATGTGGAAGAGGAAGCTGAACAGCTGATCCGTGCAGATGAGATCAACGATCAAGGCTGGATCTGGCTCTCCTGATCGAGATATTCATTCTTCCAGCCAACATAGTTGTTTGATGAATAAAGTAAGCCCGCAATTTCAGCTTCGCTCAATGGGCGAACCTGCTTAACCGGGCTGCCGACATAGAGATAGCCGCTTTCCAGTCGTTTGCCGGGTGGCACCAGGCTGCCGGCACCAATCATGACATCCTCTTCTACAATTACGCCATCAAGCAAAATCGATCCCATCCCAACCAATACTCTGTCGCCAATACTGCAACCATGCAGCATGGCTTTATGGCCCACCGTCACGTCTTCCCCAATCAGTAATGGATAACCTTCTGGGTTGCTGGTGGACTTGTGCGTGACGTGCAATACGCTGCCATCCTGGATATTGCTTCTTTTACCTATCACCACTTTGTTCACATCACCACGAATAGCAACCAACGGCCAGATGCTGACATCATCGGCTAGCTGCACATCGCCCACTATCACGCTGCTGCGATCGATCATGACGCGATCGCCAGTTTGCGGAAAATGGTTCTTATAAGGTCGTAGGGCTTCTGACATGATCTTTCTCCTTTTGCACTTTATATACCTAGCCTGCGGCTTATAGGGCTGGCAAACAAGATGATTTTTGAGCGGATCGCTCGCGATCGCAGCGAAAAGAACGAAAACTCGCCAGTCGATTAAAAAGATCGAAAAAAGGGGTTGTGCAAATAATTCGGATCCCTATAATGCGCCACCACTGAGACGGCAAAGCGGCAACGCAGACGGCTCAGCAGGGAGTGAAGTGATTCACCCCGCCGGAGAAAAACACTGAAAAAAGTGTTTGACTCTGAAGGAGGAAGGCGTAATATACGCCACCTCGCAACAGCAGCTTAAGGCGCTGATTGCACCGCTCTTTAACAATTTATCAGACAATCTGTGTGGGCACTCGCAGGATTGATATCAACGTCTCCGGACGTAAAA
>NZ_JASGBY010000029.1:0-20484 GCF_030053355.1 Pantoea sp. EA-12
TCCATAGCTCAGCTGGATAGAGTACTCGGCTACGAACCGAGCGGTCGGAGGTTCGAATCCTCCTGGATGCACCATTCTTCGTATCATTCCCAGGTTGATTGCAGTAATTCCATCGTAAGAAAATATCTCAATGCATCCATAGCTCAGCTGGATAGAGTACTCGGCTACGAACCGAGCGGTCGGAGGTTCGAATCCTCCTGGATGCACCATATTCTCAAATGTGGAAACTGCCTCAGTGTGTCAGACGTGATTGACGTTCAGACCGCACTAAAGAGGATAACGTTGCTTCAGCAACGGCCCGAAGGGCGAGGCGAAAGCCGAGTCATCCTCCTGGATGCACCATATTCTCTGCAAAATATTCAACGCCTGCTTTCTGAATTCTTCTCCGTAATCTACAGCACCAACAAAAATCCTTGATTTAACCGCCATTTATCCCCGGCATCGCATCCTGACCTTTTTCCGAAAACAAAAAATGCTAATGCTTTCAAAGCATTTGCTGTTAAGCACACCTGGCGACAACCTAAGCGCATTACGCTAAAGTAATGGCTCATTTAGTGGTACTCGATGGAGTGACAATGTACGACCAATATGACGCCCTGATTTTCGATATGGACGGCACGATTCTGGACACTGAGCCGACACATCGAAAAGCCTGGCAGCAGGTGCTGAGCCGCTATGGATTCACCATGGATGAAGCAAAAATGGTGGCATTCAATGGCGCACCGACCTGGCAACTGGCTCAGTACATTCTTGAGCACAACAATGCCACGCGGGACCCTCATCTGCTGGCCGCGGAGAAAACGGTGGCGTTGAAGGCGATGTTACTCGATGACGTGCGTCCTTTACCGCTCATGGAGGTGGTGAAAGCCTATCATGGCCGTCGTCCTATGGCGGTGGGCACCGGCAGCGAACACAGCCTGGCGAAAGCGCTGCTTGAAGCATTAGGCGTTTACCATCTGTTTGATGCTGTGGTAGGCGCTGATGATGTTCAACGCCATAAACCGCAACCCGATACCTTTTTACGCTGCGCCGAATTAATGGGCGTAGCGCCTGAACGTTGTGTGGTGTTTGAAGATGCTGACTTTGGCGTTCAGGCGGCACAAGCCGCGGGCATGGATGTGGTTGATGTCCGCTTACTGTGAATGAGTTTCTGACTTATGGATCGTTATTCGGCAGTAGCTTTCTAAGCGCGACCCTGCTTCCGGGAAGCTCAGAGGCGGTGCTGGTTGCTTTGCTGATCGCCCAAAAGGGGTCGGTCTACGGATTGTTATTGGCTGCATCAGTGGGAAACACCCTGGGTGGCCTGACCAACATTCTTCTTGGTCGCCTTATGCCGCCAAAAGGGCAAGGGCGATGGCACGACACAGCAATGACGTGGTTACATCGATTGGGACCTGCAGCGCTACTTTTTAGCTGGCTGCCGGTAGTGGGCGACCTGCTTTGCGTGTTAGCAGGGTGGTTGCGCTTTGCCTGGCTACCAGCGGTGCTGTTCCTCGCCATTGGTAAAACGCTGCGTTATATCGTTATCGCGACTGCCACATTACAAACAATGCAATGGTGGCATTGATTCGCACAGATTCGAGGCTACGGTTAACATTATGCTGAACAAAAATAAATTATTCGCACAGCGGGAGGTTAATGTGATCCCGGACGTATCTAAAGCGCTGTCCTGGTTGGAAGCGCATCCCGACGCGTTGAAGGGTATCGGCCGTGGCATTGAACGCGAAACATTGCGCGTCAATCCGAATGGTCACCTGGCAACCACCGGACATCCTGAATCGCTCGGTTCAGCGCTTAAGCATGATTGGATCACCACCGATTTTGCTGAAACGCTGTTGGAATTCATCACGCCTGTCGATCAGAGCATTGATCGATCGCTGGCTTTCCTGCGTGACATCCACCGCCATGTGGCGCGTGAGTTGGGGCAGGAGCGGATGTGGCCGTTCAGTATGCCGGGCTACGTCGAAGATGTGGAGAGTATTGAGCTGGCTCAATACGGCAGCTCCAACATCGGCAAAATGAAAACCCTGTATCGTCAGGGCCTGAAAAATCGCTATAGCGCGCTGATGCAGATTATTTCTGGCGTGCATTACAACTTCTCGCTGCCGTTGTCATTCTGGCAAGAGTGGGCGGATGTCAAAGATGCCGAGAGTGGCAAAGAGACGATCTCTGCCGGCTATCTGCGTTTGATCCGCAACTACTATCGTTTTGGCTGGGTGATCCCATATCTGTTTGGTGCATCACCGGCGATCTGCTCTTCCTTCCTGCAGGGACGTGAAAGCAAATTGCCGTTTGAAACCGACGGTAAAGGTACGCTATGGCTGCCGTATGCCACCTCGCTGCGTTTGAGCGATCTGGGGTATACCAACAAATCGCAAAGCGGTTTGGGTATCACCTTTAACTCCCTCGACGGTTATGTTGCTGCGCTGAAAGCAGCGATCAAAACGCCGTCGGAAGAGTATGCCGCCATGGGCACTAAAGACGCGGATGGCAACTGGCTACAGTTGAATACCAACGTGTTGCAGATTGAAAACGAGCTGTATGCACCGATTCGTCCTAAACGTGTCACCCGTTCTGGCGAAGCGCCTTCTGATGCACTGCTGCGCGGCGGGATCGAATATATCGAAGTGCGTTCGTTAGATATCAATCCGTTCTCCGCGATTGGTGTCGACGCCAACCAGGCGCGTTTCCTTGATCTGTTCTTGATTTGGTGTACGTTGGCGGATGCGCCGGAGATGAGCTCCGACGAATTGCTGTGTAGCCGTAAGAACTGGAATCGCGTGGTGATGGAAGGGCGTAAGCCTGGCCAGGTGATTGGTGTTGGTTGTAGCGACACAGAACATCCGTTGGTGGACGTGGGCAAAGCGCTGTTTGCTGACCTGAGTCGTGTGGCGGAAGTGCTCGACAGCAATCACGGCAGCACGCAATATCAACAGGTTTGCGATCAACTGGTAGCATCGTTTGATGATCCTGAGCTAACCTATTCGGCGCGTATTCTTCATGCGATCAAAGAAAATGGTTTAACCGGAGCAGGTGTGGCGTTAGCTGAGCAGTACCGTCATCTGCTGTGTGAAGAGCCATTAGAGATTTTGACGGAAGATGACTTTAGTCGTCAGGCGTTGGAGTCGGTGCAGTCGCAGAAGAAATTAGAACAGAGTGATACGCTGGATTTCGAGAGCTATCTGGCGGGTCGCGAAGGCTAAAAAAGAAAATGGCCACATCACTGTGGCCGAAATAAACATCTCTGTTGTCAGGGATGATGATAACAAATGCGCGTCTTTCATATATTCAGACGTTGGGCGAACGGAAAAGTTTCATCGTTTTAAAAAAATTCTCAAAACAGGAGGTGACGTATGCCACTACTGGATAGTTTTACTGTTGATCACACCATCATGGGCGCACCTGCCGTGCGCGTTGCAAAAACCATGAACACTCCGCATGGCGATACCATCACCGTCTTTGATCTGCGTTTCTGCCGTCCGAATATCGATATTCTGACTGAGCGCGGCATCCACACGCTGGAGCACCTGTTTGCAGGATTCATGCGTAACCACCTTAACGGTGACGGTGTGGAAATTGTGGATATTTCCCCGATGGGCTGCCGCACGGGCTTTTACATGAGCCTGATTGGTGAACCTGATGAGCAGCGCGTGGCCAAAGCCTGGAAAGGGGCGATGGAAGACGTTCTGAAGGTGAAAGAGCAGAGCCAGATTCCAGAATTGAACGAATATCAGTGTGGTAGCTACAAGCTGCACTCACTGGATGAAGCGCAACAGATTGCACGTAACGTGTTGGCGCATGACATTGGCGTGAACCGCAATGAAGATCTGAAGCTGCCAGCCGAGAAGCTGAAAGAGCTGCACATCTAGTTGTTGCCTGATACTGATAAAAACGCCGCGATGATCGCGGCGTTTTTTTTGGTTTCAGGAACCAATGGACGATTTTAACGGATGGTGTGGGGTAATGCGTACTTGCTTCACCATGTTGTCCTGCACATCGAGAATATCAACGTCGTATTTGTCGATTTTGACGCGAGTCGCCACCTGCGGAATCTCTTCCAGCGCTTCCAGTAACATGCCGTTAATGGTGCGCGCCTCATCTTCAGGGAGCGTCCAGTTGAAGGCTTTATTGATTTCACGCACGTTGGCGCTGCCTTCAATCAGTACGGAACCGTCATTCTGCGGCATCACTTCTTCTGCCAGGGATGGGGACATTGAGGTGGTGAAGTCGCCGACAATCTCTTCCAGAATATCTTCGATAGTCACCAGACCTTTGATGTCACCATACTCATCCACCACTAAACCGACTTTCTTCTTATTGCGCTGGAATTTGACCAACTGCACATTGAGCGGCGTTCCTTCTGGCACATAGTAGATTTCATCGGCGGCGCGCAGCAGACGGTCTTTATTAAACTCTTTCTTCTCGGTCATCATGCGCCAGGCTTCACGCACGCGCAGCATGCCAACACAGTCGTCCAGCGAATCGCGGAACAGCACGATACGACCGTGTGGCGAGTTGCTGAGCTGACGAACAATCGATTTCCAGTCGTCATTGACGTTGATACCGACGATCTCATTGCGCGGCACCATGATGTCGTCAACGCTGACTTTTTCCAGATCCAGCACGGAGAGCAGCATGTCCTGGTTACGGCGCGACATCAGCGAACGTGACTCGTACACAATGGTGCGCAGCTCTTCTTTACTCAGCGCCGAGCTGATAGAACCTTCCGTTTTAATCCCGACCATACGCATCAGAATGCGGGTGATGGTGTTGAGCAGCCACACCAATGGCAACATCACATATTGCAACGGCGCCAGCAGCACACTGCTGGGGTAGGCCACTTTTTCCGGATACAGGGCGGCGATGGTTTTCGGCAAGACTTCGGCAAATACCAGCACCACAAAAGTCAGAATACCGGTGGCAATCGCCACGCCCGCATCGCCATACAGACGCATCCCGACAATAGTCCCTAATGCGGAAGCGAGAATGTTAACGAGGTTATTGCCAATCAGCACCAGACTTATCAGGCGGTCTGGACGACGCAAAAGCTTTTCAACGCGACGTGCTGCACGGTTTCCGCTTTTGGCTTTGTGACGCAGTTTGTAACGGTTGAGCGTCATCATGCCGGTCTCTGAACCGGAGAAATACGCAGAGACCAGCACCATGATGACCAGCGTAATGATCAGCGTGGTGGTTGAAACATGTTCCAACGCAAAAATTCCTTTAGTGAGAAGTGAGCAGATGCTGCAGCACGCGGCTGCCGAAGTAGGCCATGGTCAGCAGCAGCGCACCGCCGCAGTTGAACCAGACGACACGGCGTCCGCGCCAGCCTTCGTGATAGTGTCCCCAGAGCAGAACGATATAGACAAACCAGGCAATGATAGAAAGGACAGCCTTGTCGACATTTTCCGCGCTAAACAGGTTGTGCATAAAGAATAAACCGGTGCACAGAACCAGCGTCAGCAACACCACACCGATTTGCGTGATGTGGAACATCTTACGCTCAATGCTCAGCAGCGGCGGCATATCCTGAGTGAAAGCCAGTTTCTTATTTTTTAATTGATAGTCGATCCACGCCAGCTGCAGCGCATACAGTGCAGCAATAATCAGCGTGGCATAGGCAAACAGCGACAGACCGATATGAATCATCATGCCTGGCGTGGTTTCCAGATGGGTAATAAAGGCATTCGGTACAAAGGTGGCGAAAGCCAGATTGATCAGCGCAAAGCCGTAAACAATCGGCAGCAGCAGCCAGCCGCGGTTACGTGACGCCACGATGGTCATAATGGCGCATATCAGCAGACTGACCAGTGAACCAATATTCAGCAGACTGAGATTTTGTCCGTTATCGACGGCAAAAATACGTTGTTGCAGCGCCACAGCATGGGCAATCAATGCCACGCAGGCTGAAAGCACGGCAAAACGCCGCCAGCCACCGTTGCGTTTCAGCAGGCTGGGAATGATCAATGCAAGGCTGAGGGAGTAGGCGAACAGCGCCACAATCGCGAAAACGAACATAGATCCTTTCAGGTATCGGTCAGATAAGGAAAAAACCAGTATAGCGCCAGCCGCATCAGGCTCCAAACGATCTCAAGGTCAATTGCAGAGATCGCTGTAGCTTCGTGCTATAATCCGCCGCATTGTGCCGCCCAGGCGGCCTCGCTACGGTCCTAAGTGAGAGAGCATGTTTGATAATTTAACCGATCGTTTGTCGCAATCCCTGCGCAACATCAGCGGCCGCGGAAGGCTGACCGAAGACAACATTAAAGACACCCTGCGCGAAGTGCGCATGGCATTGCTGGAAGCTGACGTTGCATTGCCGGTGGTGCGTGAGTTCATCAACCGCGTCAAAGAAGCCGCGGTCGGGCAGGATGTCAACAAAAGCCTGACACCGGGTCAGGAGTTCATCAAAATTGTGCGCAACGAGTTGGTTGCGGCAATGGGTGCCGAAAATAATGCGCTGAACCTGAATGCTCAGCCGCCAGCCGTGGTGCTGATGGCCGGTCTGCAAGGTGCGGGTAAAACCACTAGCGTAGCGAAGTTAGGTAAATTCCTGCGCGAGAAGCACAAGAAGAAAGTGCTGGTTGTCTCTGCTGACGTGTATCGCCCTGCGGCGATCAAACAGCTGGAAACCCTGGCGGAACAAGTCGGTGTCGATTTCTGTCCTTCTGACCTGAGTCAGAAACCGGTCGATATCGTGCAGAACGCGCTGAAAGAAGCCAAATTGAAATTCTACGATGTGCTGCTGGTGGATACCGCCGGCCGTTTGCACGTCGATGAAGCCATGATGGATGAAATCAAACAGGTGCACGCCGCGATCAACCCGGTGGAAACCCTGTTTGTGGTCGATGCCATGACCGGCCAGGATGCCGCGAACACGGCGAAGGCCTTCAACGAAGCGCTGCCATTAACCGGTGTGATTCTGACCAAAGTGGATGGTGATGCCCGCGGTGGTGCGGCACTGTCGATTCGTCACATTACCGGCAAGCCGATTAAATTCATGGGTATGGGTGAGAAGACCGAAGCTCTGGAAGCGTTTTATCCAGATCGTATCGCCTCACGCATCCTGGGTATGGGCGACGTGCTGTCGCTGATCGAAGATATCGAAAGCAAAGTTGACCGTGAGCAAGCGGAAAAACTGGCGAAGAAACTGAAGACCGGCGACGGATTCGATCTCAACGATTTCCTTGAGCAGTTGAAGCAGATGCGCAACATGGGCGGCATGGCAAGCCTGATGGGTAAACTGCCGGGCATGGGCCAGTTGCCAGACAACGTGAAGTCGCAGATGGATGACAAAGTGCTGGTGCGTATGGAGGCCATCATCAATTCGATGACCACCAAAGAGCGACAGAAGCCTGAAATCATCAAAGGCTCACGCAAGCGCCGTATCGCGACCGGTTCTGGCATGCAGGTGCAGGACGTCAACCGTTTACTGAAACAGTTCGACGACATGCAGCGCATGATGAAGAAAATGAAGAAGGGTGGTATGGCCAAAATGATGCGTGGCATGAAAGGCATGATGCCGCCTGGATTCCCCGGCCGCTAAGGCGACCGGCTAACAGCCAGATAATTGATACTCTCAGGTTGCTTTTTTCGCCAAAATGAGTAAAATTTTCGGGCTTTTTATATTGCGCTCGGGTTCCATCCCTCGATGGAGCCCGAGCGCTTTATTAACTAATGAGGATGTTATGGTTACAATTCGTTTGGCACGTCACGGCGCGAAAAAGCGTCCGTTCTATCAGGTCGTCGTTACTGACAGCCGCAATGCGCGTAATGGTCGTTTCATCGAGCGCGTAGGTTTCTTCAACCCGATCGCTTCTGGTCAGGCTGAAGGTCTGCGTCTGGATCTGGACCGTATTGAGCACTGGGTTGGCCAGGGCGCAACGCTTTCTGATCGCGTTAACGCGCTGATCAAAGAAGCAAAGAAAGCAGCTTAATCTGTCACGGTGGTGAGCATGAGCATTAAACCTGCCGCACAGCTTCCCGTTAACCCAATTGTATTGGGTAAAATGGGCGCCGCTTACGGGATTCGGGGTTGGCTCAAAGTGTTTTCCTCCACTGAAGACGCTGAAAGTATCTTCGACTACCAACCCTGGTTTATTCAGCGCGCCGGTAAATGGCAGCATGTTGAACTGGAAGGTTGGAAGCACCACAATCAGGACCTGATCATCAAAGTCAAAGGCATTGACGATCGGGACGCTGCGGCCCAGTTAACCAATTGCGAAATTCAGGTTGACTCCACGCAGCTGCCAGCGCTGGAAGCAGGTGATTACTACTGGAAAGACCTTATGGGTTGCAAAGTAGTGAACCTCGACGGCTACGAGATGGGAAAAGTCATTGATATGATGGAAACCGGCTCGAACGACGTGCTCGTCGTTAAGGCAAACCTGAAAGATGCATTCGGTGCACAAGAGCGGTTAATTCCGTTTCTTGATGAACAGGTTATCAAGAAAGTCGATCTCTCTACTGGCACTATTGAAGTAGATTGGGATCCTGGTTTTTGATCTCCGGACAATCCGGTAACGTAACGGCGAACGCGATGTGGATTGGTGTTATTAGCCTGTTTCCAGAGATGTTTCGCGCTATTACCGAGTACGGGGTAACTGGCCGGGCAGTAAAAAATGGCCTGCTCAACATTGAAAGCTGGAGTCCTCGTGACTTCACGCATGACCGGCACCGTACCGTGGACGATCGTCCTTACGGCGGCGGACCGGGGATGTTGATGATGGTGCAACCCTTACGGGATGCTATCCACGCAGCGAAAGCAGCGGCGGGAGATGGCGCTAAGGTGATTTATCTTTCACCTCAGGGTCGCAAACTTGACCAACAAGGCGTTTGCGAACTGGCGACCAATCAGAAGTTGATTCTGGTATGCGGTCGCTATGAAGGGATTGATGAGCGCGTGATTCACACTGAGATTGATGAAGAATGGTCAATCGGTGATTACGTTCTCAGCGGTGGTGAGCTACCCGCAATGACGTTGATTGACTCGGTCGCCCGGTTTATACCCGGCGTATTGGGGAAACAAGCGTCAGCCGATGAGGATTCGTTCTCGGATGGTTTGCTGGATTGCCCACACTATACCCGACCTGAAGTGTTAGAAGGCATGGAGGTTCCGCCAGTATTACTGTCGGGCAATCACGCTGATATTCGCCGTTGGCGCCTGAAACAGTCGCTAGGTCGTACCTGGCTAAGAAGACCTGAACTTCTGGAAAACCTGGCTCTGACTGAAGAGCAAGCACGGTTGCTAAATGAGTTCCAACGGGAACATCAGCAGCAACAAAACGATCAGGTGGAAGAGTAATCTTCCCTGACTATCAGTTTACCCAGGATATAGAGATTTAATTATGAGCAACATTATCAAGCAACTTGAACAAGAGCAGATGAAGCAGGACGTACCTTCATTCCGTCCGGGTGATTCCGTGGAAGTGAAAGTATGGGTCGTTGAAGGTTCTAAGAAGCGTCTGCAGGCATTCGAGGGCGTGGTTATCGCTATTCGTAACCGCGGTCTGCATTCTGCATTCACTGTTCGTAAGATTTCAAACGGCGAAGGCGTTGAGCGTGTCTTCCAGACTCACTCTCCGGTAATTGACAGCATTACTGTCAAACGTCGTGGTGCTGTGCGTAAAGCCAAACTGTACTACCTGCGTGAGCGCACCGGTAAGTCAGCTCGTATCAAAGAGCGTCTTGGCGCGTAAGCGACATCTCAAAGTTAATAGCAAACAAGGGGTTGGCCTACGGGCCAGCCCCTTTTTTTATGGGTGTTTCAGGTGATAAATCGCCGAATTCACTGGGCCACTGTCGAGCACAATTAAACCATAGCGGTAATCGATAAACTCGAATCCACTGCGCAAGGCAACCGCTCGGCTGGCGTGGTTCTCTTCTGCCGCGACAATTTCCAGCAACGGAATATCCAGATGCTGGAAGCCAAAGTCGACTAACAGTGCAACGGCTCGCGTCGCGACACCTAGCCGTTGTGCATCACTCCGCACCCAATAGCCAATGGCGTTGAAATCCCCGGGTTGCTGTGCGAAACGAATACCCGCACCGCCAAGCAGACGGCCCTCACTATCAACGATGGCAAACTCCTCCGCTTCGCCTTTATCACGCTGCATGTGGGTGAAATTGATCCAACTTATGGCTTCTTCTGCACGATAATCTTCATGTGCCCACGCCATCCACGGCTTCAGGCTGTTCAGCGATTGATTAACGGCCTCGGTAAAGGCATCGGCATCCTGCAAGACAAAGGGGCGTAACGCAACGTTGGAAGTGGCCACTGAATGATCCCTAAAAAGTTAACCAAATACAGAATGTTAGTGGATCTGTCCGCATAAGGCATTTCTTTTCAAATCATCAAGTGTAAACAAAATGGTACGTTTAGGTGGGTGTGTTATTTTGGTGGCTTGTGGTTAAGCGATTGTTTTATATAAATTTTATTATTGGTTTATGCACGATGGAATTTGAATGGTAATAAATCTGTACACTCATGGATTGCAACCTATACATATTGTGGTAAAGTAAGCGCCATCCTCAGTGAGGATCCAAAAACCGCATAGACGAGTAAAAAGGATCGCTATCATGCAGAAAGACGCGCTGAACAATGTGCATATCGCCGACGAACAAATTTTAATTACCCCGCAAGAGCTGAAAGCGAAGTTCCCGCTCACTGCGGCGCAGGAAGCGCAAATTGCCGCTTCTCGCCAGACCATTGCCGATATTATTGCCGGACGCGATCCGCGTTTGCTGGTGGTCTGTGGCCCTTGTTCGATTCACGATACCGAAGCAGCACTCGAGTATGCTCGTCAGCTACAAACTCTTTCTGCACAGTTGAAGGATCAGCTGTACATCGTTATGCGCGTTTATTTTGAAAAACCTCGTACCACCGTCGGCTGGAAGGGGTTAATCAACGATCCTTACATGAACAACTCGTTTGATATGGAAGCCGGGCTGCACATTGCGCGTCAGCTGCTGGTCAACCTGGTGGAAATGGGCCTGCCGCTGGCAACGGAAGCGCTGGATCCTAACAGCCCACAATATCTCGGCGATCTGTTTAGCTGGTCAGCTATTGGTGCGCGTACCACGGAATCTCAGACACACCGTGAGATGGCTTCTGGCCTCTCAATGCCAGTCGGATTCAAAAACGGCACAGATGGCAGTCTGGGTACCGCGATTAACGCGATGCGTGCTGCTGCGATGCCACACCGCTTCGTGGGCATCAACCAAGCGGGTCAGGTTTGCCTGCTGCAAACCCAGGGTAACCCGGATGGTCACGTGATTCTGCGCGGCGGTAAAGCGCCAAACTACGGTCCAGAAGATGTTGCGCAGTGTGAAAAAGAGATGCTGAAAGCGGGACTGCGCCCAGCCTTAATGATAGATTGCAGCCATGGTAATTCTAACAAAGACTATCGTCGTCAGCCTGGCGTAGCCGAATCGGCTATCGCGCAGATTAAAGATGGAAACCGCTCCATCATTGGCCTGATGCTGGAAAGCAACATTCACGAAGGCAACCAGTCTTCTGAACAGCCACGTAGCGAAATGAAATACGGTGTTTCTGTCACTGATGCCTGTATCAACTGGGAAACCACGGAAACCTTGCTGCGTGAAATCCATCAGGATCTGCAGGGAGTGCTGTCGGCGCGTCTGTCACACGAGGTGTAATGAGTCATGGTGGCTGAACTGACCGCGCTACGCGATCAAATTGATGAAGTAGATAAAGCTTTGCTGGGGCTCCTGGCTAAACGCCTTGAGCTGGTAGCCGAGGTAGGGGAAGTCAAAAGCCGTTACGGCTTGCCGATTTACGTGCCAGAACGTGAAGCCAGCATGTTGGCTTCACGCCGTCAGGAAGCGGAAGCGCTGGGCGTGTCTCCCGATCTGATCGAAGATGTCTTGCGTCGTTTGATGCGTGAATCCTACGCGCACGAAAATGACAAAGGCTTTAAAACGCTGTGCCCGACGTTGCGTCCAGTGGTTATTGTGGGTGGCCGTGGCCAGATGGGGCGTCTGTTTGAAAAGATGCTCACGCTGTCTGGTTATCAAGTACGCATCCTCGATAAAGGCGACTGGGATCGCTCCGAGGAGTTGCTCAAAGATGCGGGCATGGTGATGATCAGTGTGCCGATCCACCTGACAGAACAGATTATCGCTGAGCTGCCGAAACTGCCGGAAGACTGCATTTTGGTCGATCTGGCATCGGTGAAGAACCGTCCGCTACAGGCGATGCTGGCTGCACATGCTGGGCCTGTACTGGGTCTGCACCCGATGTTTGGACCAGATAGCGGCAGCCTTGCGAAGCAGGTAGTGGTCTGGTGTGATGGTCGTCAGCCGGAAGCTTACCAATGGTTCCTTGAGCAGATTCAGGTGTGGGGCGCGCGTTTGCATCGTATCAGCGCGGTTGAACACGATCAGAACATGGCCTTTATTCAGGCATTGCGCCACTTTGCCACTTTCGCCTATGGCCTGCATCTGGCGGAAGAGAATGTGAATCTGGATCAGCTGTTGGCATTGTCGTCGCCTATTTACCGTCTTGAACTGGCGATGGTAGGGCGTCTGTTTGCGCAGGATCCACAGCTGTACGCAGACATTATTATGTCATCGGAGAGCAATCTGGCGTTGATTAAACGCTACTACCAACGCTTTGGTGATGCGATTACCTTGCTGGAGCAGGGCGATAAGCAGGCATTTATCCAAAGCTTTGAGCGAGTTGCGCATTGGTTTGGTGATTACGCCCAACGTTTCCTGGTCGAGAGCCGCAGTATGCTGCGCTCGGCAAATGACAGCCGGCAATAAAAGAAAAGGCATCCGCAAGGATGCCTTTTTACTTTTACAGGCGTGGTTCCACAGGCACAACATTTTCACCTGGATAGCAGCCCAACACTTTCAGTGAAAGGGTCATATCACGCAATTCCTTCAGGGCGAGCTGCATACTTTCTGATTGCAGATTGCCCTGCACATCAATGTAAAACATCTCTTCCCACGGATTGCCATTAATCGGACGGTTCTCCAGCTTACTCATAATCAGATTATGGTTACGCAGTACCAGCAATGCGTCGACCAACGCACCGGCCTGCTGACCCGTTGCCATGATCAATGTGGTTTTGGCTGGCACCTGGCTGGAGACTTCAATCGGCTTACGGGCCAGAACGATAAAGCGCGTGTGATTTTGCTGCTGATTTGCCAAATCACGTTCCAGCACCTGCAAGCCATACAATTCCCCGCCCGCTTCACTGCCCAAGGCTGCAACTTTCGGTGAGTTCATGGCTGCCACTTTTTCCATGGCGGCAGCGGTGCTTTCGGTGTACTCAATTTTCCACTGCGGGAAGCGATTAATGAACTGGCTACATTGCTGGAAGGGTTGTGGATGGCTATAAACCGTCTCAATTTGCTGCAGATCGGTATTGCCGTTGATCAACACACAGTGTTCGATGGGGATGGTCAGTTCACCCACGATGGAGAGTGAGGTTTGCTGCAGCAGGTCATAAACATCATTGATTGAACCTGAGCTGGTGTTCTCAATCGGCATCACTGCGTAATCGGCCTGGCCAATCTCGACCTGATGAATGATGTCATGGAATTTCAGACAACCCATTTCAACCATTGAATCAAAATGGCGCGCCGAGTACTTACGTGCAGCAAGGTGAGAGTAAGAACCTTTAGGGCCGAGGAAGGCGATACGTGGTGCGTGTGCATGTGGATGATTGAGATTCTTTTGCAGAAGCGCTTGTTGGGTGAGAACCGAATCTTCAATGACGAGTTGGAACAAACGTGTAATGTAGTGTGCATCCAGCTGATGTTTCTTGCCCAGTGTAATCAGCGTTTCCAGCAGTGCGCGCTCGCGTTCAACGTCACGAATGGGGCGATGTGTGGCCAGTTTGGCTTGGGCCACTTCAACCGCCAGCGAACGACGTTCAGCCAACAGCGTTAACAGCTTTTCATCAACGGCGCTGATTTTATCGCGTAATGCCAGCAGCGGATTTTCGGGGTTCATAGGGCTCACCTGTAAAATGTCCAATAAAAAAGCCTCCCGGTTGGGAGGCTTTGTTGTTCGTCTTCGCATTCATTTTCACATGACGAATCGCCTCCCAATCAGGGGAAGGTAAAAAAGAATGCGAAGAAGAACGGTAAATGTTTCATGTGTGTTTCCTGTAAGAAGTGAAGTGAGATTAACCGCAGTGCTCAAAAGCTGTCAATAAAAAACGCGCCCGTAGGCGCGTTACTGGAAAATGGGGGGGTTATCCCGCAGGGGTGAAATCTTTCATACTGCTGGTAGCACGACGTGCTTCGGGTTTATGTTGCGCTTTATTGAGCTGTCGTTCCAGCTTGGCAATCAGGTCATTGATAGCCGTATACATATCTTCGTGTTTCGCGCTGGCGACCAGCGTGCCGTTTGGCGTATTGATTGTGGCATCAGCCACAAATTCTTTTGGCTCTTTCGATAACACGATATGCGGGTTTATCAGGTCAGTTTGCCATTTTTCCAGCTTGGCGAGACGGTCTTCGACATGGTTGCGGATTGCCGCAGTGATATCCATTTGTTTGCTGGTAATGTTCAGAATCATAGTTAAACCTCTCTGTCATTTCCGTCTGGGTAGGTCCAGCATACCGCGGATATTAAGAAAATGTGTGATCTAGATCACATTAGGATGTCACTTTTTGTCAAGGCCAGTGAATTGTGAGAAAGGCTGAGAAAGTCGCGGAAAAAGCTTGAAGCACAAAGGTGAACGGGGCAAGATTGATGAGTTAACCGCAGCGGAAAATCAGTAAGTTGGCTGATTTTTCAGCAAAAAAAAGCAGCCATCACGGCTGCTTTTTTTATTGGCAGTAAATCAAGACTGGCTATTCGCCGCGATGATTTTTGCCACCTTATCGGCTTCTGCTGTCAACTGCAGCTGGCGATAAGCATTTTCCATCAATGGCAGTGCTTTATGTGTGGCTTCGGTGTCCGGGAAATCTTTCATCATCCCTTCAACACGGTTAACAACGGCGACATAGGCACCACGCTTGGTATAGAATTGCGCCACCGAGAGTTCATACTTCGCCAGACGCTCTTTCAGGTAGGCTAAACGTTTCTGCGCATCATCAGCATATTGGCTGTTAGGATAACTGCGCAGTAACTGAGAGAAGTCACGGAAAGCATCACGAGCGTGCGTCGGATCACGATCAGAACGATCGATACCGAAGAAGCCCTGCAATGCAGAATCATCCAACGCCATATCCGTCAGACCTTTCATATAGATGACGTAGTCGATGTTTGGATGTGTCGGATTGAGACGCATAAAGCGTGCGATAGCGGCTTGCGCCAGTGGCAGATCGGCATTTTTGTAATACGCGTAGATCAAATCCAGCTGTACTTGCTGCGAATAAGGACCAAATGGATAGCGGTTATCCAGTGCTTCCAGTTGCTTAATCGCCGCTTTAAAGTTACCGTCCTGCAGCTTTTGCTGGGCTGTGGCGTAAATTTCAGATGGTGGGCTGTCCGGGACCGGATCCGATGAGCCGGAACAACCCACCAGAGCCAGGCTCAGGCTCAATGTGGCAGCAGCCACCAGATGTTTCATACGCGTCATGACGAAATGATTATCCTCAAAGTGTTGTAGCGGAAGCTGTCCGTTAAGCTCCCGGTTATGACCTGGTACGATAGCACATTATATTAAACGGCATCGCCGTGAAAACCCAACGTTAACGAAGAAGCTGTATATGGCACAACAAGTTCAACTCACCGCAACGGTGTCCGAAGCACAGCTTGGACAACGCTTAGATCAGACTTTGGCGGAATTGTTCCCTGATTATTCACGTTCTCGCATAAAAGAGTGGATCCTCGAGCGTCGCGTCAGCGTCAACGGCACCATCATCGACAAACCG
This sequence comes from Pantoea sp. EA-12, assembly GCF_030053355.1. Classification (NCBI taxonomy): domain Bacteria; kingdom Pseudomonadati; phylum Pseudomonadota; class Gammaproteobacteria; order Enterobacterales; family Erwiniaceae; genus Pantoea; species Pantoea sp. EA-12. The sequence goes on from NZ_JASGBY010000029.1 coordinate 15,859, forward strand.
AAAGAGAAAGTTTTCGGCGGTGAGCAGGTGTCAATCGATGCTGAAATCGAAGAAGCACAACGCTGGGAAGCGCAAGATATTCCCCTGAATATCGTCTATGAAGATGACGATATCCTGGTTATCAACAAGCCGCGTGGCCTGGTGGTGCATCCGGGTGCCGGTAATCCAGATGGCACTGTGCTGAATGCGCTGCTCTATCATTACCCGCCCATCGCCGACGTTCCGCGTGCAGGCATTGTGCACCGTCTCGATAAAGACACCACGGGATTGATGGTGGTAGCGAAGACGGTTCCAGCACAAACACACTTAGTGGAAACACTGCAGCTGCGTGAAATCACGCGTGAGTATGAAGCGGTGGCGATTGGCACCATGACGGCCGGTGGTACAGTTAACGAGCCGATGGCACGTCACTCGACCAAGCGCACTCACATGGCTGTACATCCAATGGGGAAACCGGCTACGACGCACTACCGCATCATGGAACACTTCCGTGCGCACACGCGTTTGCGTCTGCGTCTGGAAACCGGGCGTACCCACCAGATTCGTGTGCATATGGCGCATATCAACCATCCTCTGGTTGGTGATCCGTTGTACGGCGGTCGTCCACGTCCACCGAAAGGCGCATCCGATGAATTCATCGCCGCACTGCGTGGGTTTGATCGCCAGGCCCTGCATGCCACGATGCTGCGTCTCTATCATCCCATAACCGGGATTGAAATGGAGTGGCATGCGCCATTGCCGCAGGATATGGTCGATCTGATCGACGCCCTTAAAGCGGATACTCACGAGTTCCGCGATCAAATGGACTGGCTGTGAGTCAGTGGATCATCCCGGACTGGCCTGCTCCGCAGCGTGTCCAGGCATGTTCTACCACGCGCCACGGCGGCGTCAGCGTGGCACCCTGGGATTCTTTGAATCTTGGGGGACACGTTGGCGATAACGAAATGCATGTGCTGCAAAATCGCCAACGCTTAACCGAGGGGGTGTTACCTGCCATGCCGCAGTGGCTTAACCAGGTTCACGGACACGCAGTGGCACGTCTACCCGCAGATGAAGCGTTGCCGAATGCTGATGCCGCCATTACGCGGGAATCGGGCGTCGTCTGTGCCGTGATGACGGCAGATTGCCTGCCTGTACTGTTTTGTAGCCATGATGGCAGTGAAGTAGCGGCCGCGCATGCGGGCTGGCGTGGGCTATGTAATGGTGTGCTTGAGCAGACTCTGGCGCAATTTCATTGTCCCGCCAGTGAGATTCACGCCTGGCTTGGTCCGGCAATCGGTCCTGATGCGTTTGAAGTGGGTCCAGAGGTCCGCACCGCTTTTATGGCCCATGATGCGCAAGCTGATGTGGCTTTTCGTCCGGTGGGTGATAAATATTATGCTGATATCTGGCAATTGGCTCGCCAGCGCTTACAGGCCGCAGGCGTGCGCTCCGTCAGTGGTTCGCAGCGTTGCACGTTCACTGAGTCTGCTGATTTTTTCTCCTTCCGACGTAACGGAATCACCGGGCGTATGGCAACTTTGATTTGGCTGAGATAACCTTACGCCGCAAGACGATCCAGTAGCGTATTTTTTACTCACAATGCAGGTCATTAACCTTGAAAATTTGAGGGATGACCTCATTTAATCTCCAGTAGCATTTTGACCTGTATTGGAGGAATCATGCGTCTGGATCGTCTTACTAACAAATTCCAGTTGGCCCTTGCCGATGCTCAGTCCCTTGCTCTGGGACACGACAATCAATTTATTGAACCCCTTCATTTGATGAGCGCTTTGCTCAATCAGGAAGGTGGATCGGTGCGTCCATTGCTCAGTGCAGCAGGGACCGACGTCGCTGGACTGCGCTCCAGCATCGAACAAGCCATTAACCGTCTGCCTCAGGTAGAAGGCACCGATGGCGACGTACAACCTTCAGCCGATTTAATTCGGGTGCTGAACCTGTGCGATAAGCTGGCGCAAAAGCGCGGCGACAACTTTATATCATCTGAATTATTTGTTCTGGCGGCCCTCGACTCTCGCGGTTCGCTGGCGGACATCCTTAAGTCTGCTGGTGCAACCTCTGAAAAACTCGCTAAGGCCATCGAGCAATTGCGGGGAGGAGAGAACGTGAACGATCAAGGAGCTGAAGATCAGCGCCAGGCTTTGAAAAAATACACCATTGATTTAACCGAGCGCGCCGAACTCGGCAAGTTAGATCCGGTGATTGGTCGTGATGAAGAGATTCGTCGCACCATTCAGGTGTTGCAACGTCGTACCAAGAATAACCCAGTATTAATTGGTGAACCGGGCGTAGGTAAAACCGCTATCGCCGAAGGTTTAGCACAACGCATTATCAATGGTGAAGTGCCGGAAGGGCTGAAAGGCCGTCGGGTGCTGGCACTGGATATGGGCGCGCTGGTGGCGGGTGCAAAATACCGCGGCGAATTTGAAGAGCGTCTGAAAGGTGTGCTGAGCGATTTAGCGAAACAGGAAGGTAACGTCATTCTGTTTATCGACGAATTGCATACCATGGTCGGCGCCGGTAAGGCGGATGGTGCCATGGATGCCGGTAATATGCTGAAACCCGCTCTGGCTCGCGGTGAGTTGCATTGCGTAGGTGCCACTACGTTAAACGAATATCGTCAGTTCATCGAAAAAGATGCTGCTCTGGAACGTCGCTTCCAGAAAGTTTTTGTGGCAGAGCCGAGTGTGGAAGACACCATCGCTATTCTGCGTGGTTTAAAAGAGCGCTATGAGCTTCACCACCATGTGCAGATCACCGATCCAGCGATTGTGGCAGCGGCAACCCTGTCGCATCGTTATATCGCTGATCGTCAGTTGCCGGATAAGGCCATTGACCTGATTGATGAGGCCGCATCCAGCATTCGTCTGCAGATGGATTCCAAGCCCGAGTCGCTTGACCGTCTCGATCGTCGCATCATCCAGTTAAAGCTGGAACAGCAGGCGCTGAAGAAAGAGTCGGATGATGCCAGCATCAAGCGTCTGGAGATGCTGGAAACCGAACTCGATCAGAAAGAGCGTGAGTACGCCGAGCTGGAAGAAGAGTGGAAAGCGGAAAAAGCCTCTTTAACCGGCACGCAAAACATTAAGGCGGAGTTGGAGCAAGCACGTTTGTCTCTGGAGCAAGCGCGACGTGTGGGCGACCTTGGTCAAATGTCTGAGCTGCAATACGGCAAAATTCCTGAACTGGAAAAACAGCTAGCCGCTGCGACCCAGTCAGAAGGCAAAACCATGAAGCTGTTACGCAACCGCGTGACGGATGTGGAAATTGCTGATGTGCTGGCGCGTTGGACGGGAATTCCAGTGGCGCGCATGATGGAAGGTGAGCGTGAAAAATTACTGCGTATGGAGCAGGAACTTCATGCCCGTGTGATTGGGCAAAATGAGGCGGTGGAAGCCGTATCCAATGCGATTCGCCGTAGCCGCGCAGGTTTGTCCGATCCTAATCGTCCGATTGGTTCGTTCCTGTTCCTGGGGCCAACCGGTGTCGGTAAAACCGAACTGTGTAAAGCATTGGCCAATTTCCTGTTCGACAGCGACGACGCCATGGTGCGTATTGATATGTCGGAATTTATGGAGAAACACTCCGTCTCACGTTTAGTGGGGGCACCTCCGGGCTATGTGGGCTATGAAGAGGGGGGATATCTGACGGAAGCGGTACGTCGTCGCCCTTATTCCGTCATTTTGCTGGACGAAGTTGAGAAAGCGCACCCTGACGTGTTCAACATCCTGTTGCAGGTGTTGGATGATGGTCGCTTAACCGATGGTCAAGGCCGTACTGTTGATTTCCGCAATACGGTGGTGATCATGACGTCTAACCTTGGATCGGATTTGATTCAGGAGCGCTTCGGTTCACTGGATTATCCAGAAATGAAAGATATGGTGATGTCTGTGGTCGGGGCGCATTTCCGTCCAGAGTTCATTAACCGTATTGATGAGGTGGTGGTGTTCCATCCGCTGGGAGAAAAACACATTGCCTCAATCGCGCAGATTCAGCTCCAGCGTTTATATAAACGTCTGGAAGAGCGTGGCTACCAGCTACATATCACCGATGCCGCGCTGAAGCTGCTGGGCGAGAATGGTTACGATCCAGTGTACGGTGCGCGTCCATTGAAACGTGCGATTCAACAGCAGATTGAAAACCCGTTGGCGCAGAAGATTCTTTCTGGTGCTTTCGTTCCGGGCAAAACCATTGAAATGGATGTTGAAGACGATGCCATCGTCGCGCATCAGTAATTCGAACTGACCAAAACGGGCCTTCGGGCCCGTTTTTTTATGGCGCATCACAAGAAACAGGTCGGTTTTACATCGTTTGGGTTAAAAGTTGAGCTGTCGTGCAAAAACTTTAAATTAGCGCTTGTCAGTCCAAAAGAAATCCCTATACTGCGCCACCACTGAGACGGCAAAGCGGCAAAGCGGCAACGCAGACGGCTCAGCAGGGTGTGAAGTGATTCACCCCGCCAGATGAAAAACACTGAAAAAAGTGTTTGACTCTGAAGGAGGAAAGCGTAATATACGCCACCTCGCAACAGCAGCTTAAGGCGCTGATTGCACCGCTCTTTAACAATTTATCAGACAATCTGTGTGGGCACTCGCAGGATTGATATCAACGTCTCCGGACGTAAAA